>JAYVCN010000443.1:0-5227 GCA_043749875.1 Candidatus Eiseniibacteriota bacterium
GGCGATCTGACGCTGTGGCCCATGGACGGCAGGAGCCTGTCCGTCGCACTCCGACGGCTAGTCGTATACCTCGCGCGCAACGGCGTAGAAGTGTCCATCGGCCACCGCGGCTACCGAGGAAAGCGGCTCGTGTCCATCCGCGCTGCAGGGACCGCCAGCGTCGCGGGCGCCCCGGCTTCAACGTCGCGCCGCGACCACGAGAAAGCCGCGCCCAGCAAGGGTTCGGGGTCGGCACGCTCGCGCACTGACGCACGTGTCGGTGGATACACCGGCACCCTAGCGATCGACCCAGAGATGTTGGTCTTGCTCACACTTCAGCGAGAGAGCGACGCCTCGCCTGTCAGCGATTCCCAAGTGCATCCCGGGAGGGATGCCAAAGAGGAAGCTTGAATCCGCGGCGAGCGGAGCACTCGCCGCACAACAATAAGACGGCCCACCTCGTTGTAAGGACGAGGCGGGCCAGAGAGTGAGGGGTCACGGAATGAACCATCACTGCAACGATGTCTACCACGCTCGGCCTAGCGTTTCAACGGACGAATCGTGCGGGCGGCTGTACCCGTTCTTGAAGGCCCAACGTCGTGCGTGCTGATCATCTGGGGCCCGTGCAACTCGTCCTCGCGGCCCTCGAGCGGGTGGGTTACGCCCCGCGGCGCTCAGGAACGGGCTGGGTGTCGCGCTGTCCCGCGCACGAGGATCGACGCCCGTCCCTCTCGGTCGTTGAAGGCCGCGACGGTGCATTGCTTCGATGCTGGGCCGGCTGCCAAACAACCGACGTGCTACGGGCGCTGGGGCTCAAGTGGGGCGACTTGTTCAACGAGCCGCCCCGGCGCGCGAGGTGGCGATGAGCGCGCGCGTGACACGCTATCAGATCCACGACGCGGAAGGCCGTCTGGTGGCCGTCCACGTTCGGCGTGATCGGGCCGACGGCAAGGACTTCTCCTGGGAGAGCCCCGACGGCACCAGCGGACTCAACGGTCTGCCGGCCTCCCAGGTGCCGCTGTACGGCGCCGAAAGGGTGAGGGCTTGGCCCGCCTCCGAGGCCGTCTTGCTTGTGGAGGGTGGGAAGGCAGCCGACGCACTGCGAGCGCAAGGCTTCCACGCCCTCGGAACTGTGACGGGTGCCGCGAGCGCGCCGGGTCCTGAGACGCTGGCCGTGCTCGCGGGCCGCGACGTGATCCTGTGGCCGGACGCCGATTTGCTAGGGCGGCGCCACATGGCCACAATCGCGCGCGCACTCGACGGCGTTGCCGCGAGCGTCCGAGTGTTCGAGTGGGCCGGCGCTCCCGAAAAGGGCGATGCGCACGACTACCTGGCCGGCGGATTGGATGCAGCTGAGTTCCTGCCGGCCGCGCTTGCGGGCGCCGTGCCGGCGAAGGAGTGGGTGCAACGGCACGAACCTGCGGCTACGGCCAAGAAGGCGGAGCGTGAACCGCGCCGCCAGCCGATGCAGGGCGAAGCGCTCGAACTGGACGATCCCGAGCCGGCTGCCGATCCGGTGGACGGCCCCGAGTTGTTCGCCAGCATCGTCGCGACGATCAAGCGCTTCGTGGTGGTCCATGCCGACACGTACGTGGTGATCGCGCTGTGGGTAGGGCTGACGTACTTGGCTGATGTCGTGGACGTGCTGCCGCGGCTGCTCGCCAGCTCGCCGACGAAGGCATGCGGCAAGAGCCGGCTGCTGGCGGTGCTCGGGGCGCTCGTGCGCCGCCCGCTCCCTTCTTCCAACGTCAGCGCAAGCGTCGTGTTCCGCGCAATCCAGATGGCAAGACCGACGCTGCTGCTCGACGAGATGGACAACGCCGGGCTCGACGACAACCCGGACCTACGATCCATCCTGAACAGCGGGCACGAGCGCGCGAACGCATGGACGCTGCGGAACATCAGCGACGGCAAGGACCACACGCCCCGAAAGTTCTCGACTTGGGCGCCGATTGCTCTCGCCGGCATCGGCAGCGTGCCGGCCCCGCTGCGCAGTCGGTGCGTGCAGATTTCCATGCGCCGCCTGACGGCTCGTGAGCGTGTCGAGCGGGTGCGGGGCACTCGAATAGTGGCCGAGCTTGAACCGCTGCGCCGCGGCCTCGCGCGCTGGTGTCAGGACCACGCAGCGGCCATCGGCGCCGCGGATCCGCAGTTGCCGGATGCGCTGGACGGCCGCGAGGCGGACAACTGGACCCCCATGCTCGCCATCGCTGATGCCATCGGCGCCGGCTGGCCCGGCGCGGCACGTAAGGCGGCGCTGGCGGCGTGCGGGTCCGTGGACGACGACGAGCCCGCGATCCAGCTACTGGCCGACCTGCACGCACTGTTCACCGAACGCGACAGCGACCGTCTGGCGTCCGATGAAATCTGTATCTGGCTCGGGAAGCTGGAGGGGCGGCCGTGGCCCGAGTGGCAAAAGGGGAAGCCCATCACGACGACTGCCCTAGCCCGGCTGCTCAAGCGATTCGACGCCAAGCCGCGGATGCTTAGGTTCCGGGATGGCAGGACGGTCCGCGGCTATCTCCGCGACGAGCTGGCGACGGCGTGGGCATCCTATCTGCGCTCGCAACCGCAACAGGTGCAACAACCCGCGCCAATCGCGGGCGAGACGCACTTTTCGGAGGTGCAACAGCCTGGGGTTGTTGCGGACGCGAAAAACGCGTCGGACCCGCTTGAACAGCGGCTTGTTGCACCTGTTGCGGGTAAACCACCTGGTGAGGGGGTGGACGGCCTAGTTGCGCGGCTGGAGCGCTCCGGCCGGGAGCCCGCCGCCGACCTCTCGTTCCCGAGCTTGCTCGAGCACGAGGAAGTGTGCGCGCGGCTGGGGCTTGTGCACACGGACGACGAGCCGGAGGCGGGGCCATGACTGACCGGCCCGTCAGCCTGCCGAGCGTCGCCGACGTGGCGAGCCTGCCGCGTGAGTCGCTCCCTGGCCTGCTCGCTGGACTGGCCGCGCTACAGAGTGCCGTGGCGGCGCGACTTGTGGAGGCTCCTGCGCGCGAGCTATCGGTCGCCGACGAACAGTTGACAGCCGATCAGGCGGCCCAGCGTACCGGCATGAGTGCGCGGTACCTCTACAAGCACGCGCGGGAGCTTCCCTTCGCGCGGCGAATCGGGCGAGCAGTGCGCTTCAGTTCGCGCGGCATCGACCAGTGGCTCGCCAAGAAGAAGGGCTGACGCAGCGCGCCCAGCCTATGATATCGTACGCGGATGCCACCTCCTAAGCGCAGTCGCGCAGCGAGTCGAACAAACATGCGGGTGACTGTGATCGCCCTGCCGCTCGGTCTCTACCGCAGACTGCGCGCAATCGCACGGGCTGAAGGACTGGCACTAACAGAGCAGGCACGGCGGGCACTGACCGCGTGGATTGAGCAGCGAGAGCGAGGGAGGCGCAAGAAATGAGCGAGCAGCGAGAGGTGCAGGCCGAACCCCGACGCGAGGGCAGGATATTCCCGCGCGGCAAGCGGGGCGTCCTATGGATTGCGTGGCACGATGCACGTGGCGAGCATCGCCACAGCAGCAAGAGCAGCGACCCCCGCGTGGCAGACCGCCTGCTGCGCGACAAGCTTACCGCGAAGGAAAAGGGCACGCGCCACGTTCCACAGCGCGCCACTCTCGGTGACCTGCTGGACATGCTCCGCGACCATCACGAGCTGGCCGGGACCAAGAGCTGGCCGCGCATCCGCCAGTGCGCCCATCACGTGGAGGAGCACTTTGGGCGGGAGGCGCGGATCGTCGAGATTGACTACCCAGCGTTGGAGGGCTACGTGCGAGCAAGGCGAAAGGTGGCCGCGCCAGCGACCATCCGGTTCGAGCTTTCGGTGCTGTCGCAGGGGTTCAAGGTCGGCATCATGCGCGGGCGTGTCGCAAGCGCGCCGCCGATGCCCACCGTGAAGGTCTCGAACACGCGGACCGCATGCTTCACTGATGATGAACTCGCCAAGTTGCTCGCTGAACTCCCGGCTCCGATCAAAGCTGTCGCTGAGTTTGCGGCGTTGACGGGATGGCGGTTGATGGAGTGCCTGAACCTGCGTTGGGACCGCGTGGACCTCGCGGAGCAGGTCATTCGGCTACACCCGAACGAGACCAAGAGCGGTCGGGGCAGAACGCTGCCCTATAGCGGATCACCGCGTCTCGTCGCTCTGCTCGAGCGGCAACGCCAGGAGAGATGGCGCGCCGAACGCGAGCGCGGTGTCGCCGTGAGCCACGTGTTCCACCGTCACGGGCGGCCGGTCAAGAGCGTCATCGATGGGTGGCAGGAGGCGTGCAGTCGCGCCAAGTTGGAGGACCGGCATTTCCACGACCTGCGGCGCTACGCGTGCCAGCGGTTCACCAAGGCAGGGGTGGCGCCCGTGGAGACCATGGCGCTGATGGGGCACGCGACGCAGAGCATGTTCGTGCGGTACTCGATCATCGACCGCCCCATGCTTGAGAAGGCGGTCGCGAAGCTGGCCCGGCTTGACCGATGAATCGGCGACTCGGACAAAAACTCGGACAAATGCGAAACCAGCGCGCGTAACTCGTTGCGACTGCAATCCAAAGACGTATCCCCCGGCGAGATGGTTGCTCGCCGGGGGCTTCCGTCGTTCACCTGCGACACCCTGGAAGGGAAGACTGAACGGCGGTCGGACGAACGGGGGCTGGGGGACCGGTCCGCTGCAGCGACCGGGTCGGGCCTCCGTAGGAGGATTTGCGAGTTGGCAGCGCACGTCCGCTCGCCGTTCTAAGAGGTAAGGGGCCGGGAGCCCCACCCGTGATACATGAAAGATCTGGTATCAACTGGCCGGTGGCACTCCCCTACCCTTGTGACAGCGAGAACCAAGCCGGGTAGCGGCCCTGCGAGCACGGCCTGCGATGGCCACAAGCACCCCCCGACCGACGCAGTGAAGGCGCTGCATCGTAGCGGCCGCTCCCGGCGCAATCATCAAAGAGAGACGACTCGTCGAACATCCCCCAACTCCGGTCGGACAGCGGGGGTGGTCTCCGGTCGCGGACCCGGAGGCCCATGGAGAGCCCCGCTGGACCCGGAGTCACACCGCCGGCGCGTGCGACAAGTTCCCACCTGTCGCATCAGCGCCGGCGGCCCAATGTGGAGAGTGCCGTGCTGGTCCCGTTGCATGACCGTCCCCATGCGACCCCGCCCGTCCCCCGTGCTGCCGGGGCGGGATTTGGGCATGGTCGTCCACGCTTGAATGCGTGTAGATTGGAGGTTGCGGGTCGGCGCGCCCCAGGCGCCGCCGCCCACGGG
>JAYVCN010000444.1:0-2653 GCA_043749875.1 Candidatus Eiseniibacteriota bacterium
ACGCGCGCGCGCGCTTTGCACCGCCGCCCGGCTGCTCGCAGCCGGGTTGGCGCTCGCGGTCACCCCGCGTGCTCACGCCGCGTGGACCACGTACGCCGGCAACGCGCAGCACACCGCGCTCTCGACCGTGGCCACCCAGCCGCTGCAGAAGATCCATTGGCAGACGCCCGTGGACCTGCAGCCGCAGTACAGCGGCACGACGTTGTTCATCCACTATGGTTCGCCGCTCGTCACCGCCGGCAACACGGTGCTGATTCCGGTCAAGCTCGGGGTCGACGACACCTTCCACGTCGAAGCCCGTGCGGCGCTCGACGGTTCACTCAAATGGCAGCTCGACACCGACTACAGGTTGCCGCCGCACAACTGGACGCCGAGCGTCGGGCTCACGATCACACCGGGCGGGCGGCTCTACTTTCCGGGCGCGGGCGGCACGCTGCTGTGGACCGACAGGCTCGACACCCCCGGTGCGCACAGCGCCACACGGGTCGCGTTCTACGGCGATGCCGCCTACGCCGGGAACACCGCGGCGTTCAACAGCAGCCTGCGCGTGTGCACGCCGCTCACCAGCGACGCGTCTGGCACCGTGTACTTCGGCGTACGCGCGGTGAGCGGCAATCCGCTCGCGCTCGACAGCGGCATCGCCTCCGTGGATGTGCATGGCAACGGGCACTTCATCTCGGCGTTCACCGCCACCGGGGGGCGCAGCACGCAGGTGGTCATGAACTGTGCCCCGGCGCTGTCCGCCGATGAATCCACGCTCTACATCGGCACGCGTGGCAACACCAGTTCGCCAGGCTACCTGTTGGCGCTCGCCACCGCGGACCTGAGCACACGCAGGCTCGCACGCCTGCAAGACCCGGTCTCGGGAGCACCCTCGCTGGTGCCGAACGACGGCACATCCTCGCCCATGGTGGGACCCGACGGCAGGGTGTTCTACGGCGTGCTCGAGGACCCGTTCGGCTCGAACTCCGTGCGCGGCTGGATGCTGCAACTCGACTCGACGTTCACCTCAAGCGGCGCGCCGGGCGCGTTTGGCTGGGACGACACGCCGTCGCTGGTGCCCGCGGCTGCCGTGCCGGGATACACAGGCACGTCGCCGTACCTGCTCATGACCAAGTACAACTTCTACGCCGGCGCTGGCTCGGGCGACGGCCTGAACAAGCTCGCGATCCTCGATCCCAACGACTCGCAGGCCGACCCGCATTCTCCCGCCACCGTGATGAGGGAAGTGCGTACCATCCTCGGGCCCACGCCCGACATGGACGCACGCCCAGCCTATCCGGACGCGGTGCGCGAGTGGTGCATCAACACCGCGGTCGTGGACCCATTCACCCACTCGGTCGTGGCGGGTTCCGAGGACGGCGTGCTCTACCGCTGGGACCTGGGCACGAATTCGTTCACCGAGTCGGTTGTGCTCAGCCCCGGCATCGGCGAAGCCTACACGCCGACCATTGCGGGGCCGGACGGGCAGGTGTACGCCATCAACAATGCGACGCTGTTCGCGGTGGGTGTGGAGACCGGCGGCGTGACGCCCGGCAGCAGCGCGGGCGCGCTCGCGCTCTCGCCCGCGCGACCGAACCCGTTCCTGGGCACGACAACGCTGCGGTTCACGCTTGCGCACGCAGGCCGCGTGACGCTCGAGGTGCTCGACCTGGCCGGCCAGCGCGTCGCGAGCCTGTACGACGGCTCGGCCGACGCGGGCGCGCACACCGTGCGCTGGGATGGGCACGACGCGCAGGGCGTACGTCACGCGACGGGCGTGTACTTCGCGCGGCTGTCCGCCGACGGCGTGCGCGTGACGCGCAAGCTATTGTTGGTGCGGTAGCTCGAACGGCGCGAGCTTGGGGCGCTTGCCCTGAGACGCGCGGGCCTCGCCACCGGTACCGCCCACGCCGCTGTTGCCGCGCCAACCGCTCGGCACCAATGCCCCGGCACACGACGGCAACAGATAGCGCCACGCCCAGCGCAGTTCGCGCGCGACCACAGCGCCCGCGGATGCCGGTGGAAGCGTTGGCAACGGCTCGCGCCATGCGCCGCTCGCGCCCTCAAGCCCCAGCGCATCCGCTAACGCCTCGGCGATCCTCGCGTGCCCAGCGGGATTCGCGTGGATGCGGTCATCGTTCCAGAGTCGCGCGTCAGTGGTCACAGGCCAGGCGGCGTAGTCCACGAGCAGGGTGCCCGTCTCGGCGCAGACCGCGCGCACGATGTCGCCCATCGAGCGCACGCGCGCGGCGAACAGCCGGGCGATCGGCAGCAGCGGAGTGAGATCCGGGAGCGTGAAGGTGACGACTGTCGCACCAGTCGCGCGCAAGGCGCGCTGCATCGTGAGCACATCCGCCGCGAACGAGGCTCGGTCGAACCGCGCGCGCATGACGTCGTTCGTGCCCGAGAAAACGGTCGCCAGGTCGGGCCGCATGGCCACCGCGCGCGCGAGCTGTTGTTCAACAATCTCTCGTGTCGTCGTGCCGCGGACGGCCAAATTCGCGTAGTGCAGCCCGCCTTGCGTCCCGGCGATGCGTTCGGCCAGGCGTTGCGACCAGCCGCGGTAGCCGCCACGACCGTCCGGGTCCACGAGCCCCTCCGTGGAGCTGTCGCCGATGGCGACGTAGCGCGCGAAGTGCGGCGGCGTGCTCAGCCGCGCGGGTCCGCTGGG
>JAYVCN010000445.1:0-4160 GCA_043749875.1 Candidatus Eiseniibacteriota bacterium
GTCGACGCCGCCAACCTGCTCAAGCCGATGCTGGCCCGCGGCGAGCTGCGCGCGGTGGGAGCGACCACGCTCGACGAGTACAAGAAGTACGTCGAAAAAGACGCGGCGCTCGAGCGCCGGTTCCAGCCCGTGTTCGTGGGCGAGCCGAGCGTCGAGGACACCATCGCCATCCTGCGCGGATTGAATGAACGCTATGAGGTGCTCCACGGCATCCGCATCAAGGACTCGGCGCTGGTGGCTGCCGCCACGCTTTCGAACCGCTACATCGCCGACCGCCACCTGCCCGACAAGGCGATCGACCTGATCGACGAAGCCGCCTCACGCCTGCGCATGGAGATCGACTCCATGCCGGTCGAACTCGACGAGATCTCACGACGCGTGCGGCAGCTGGAGATCGAACGCATCGGGCTCGCCAAGGAGACCGACGATGCCTCGCGCGACCGGCTGTCCAGGCTCGACACCGAGCTCAAGCGCCTGCGCGACGAGCTGGCGACTCTGAAAGAGCACTGGGAAAGAGAGAAGGCGGTCGTCACCCGCATCCGCGAGCTCAAGGCACAGCGCGAGAAGTTGAAGATCGACGAGGCGCGCGCCGAGCGGCAGGGCGATCTCGAGACCGTCGCACGCATCCGCAACAACGACCTGCTGCTGCTGCAGCGCCAGCTCGACCAGGAGACGGCGCGGCTGGCGGTGGTGCAGCAGACGCAGCGCATGTTGAAGGAAGAGGTGGACGAGGAGGACGTCGCCGAGGTCGTGGCCAAGTGGACCGGCATCCCGGTGACGCGACTGCTCGAGGGCGAGGTGCAAAAACTCGTGCACATGGAGGAGCGCCTGCACGCGCGCGTGGTGGGGCAGGACGAGGCCGTGCGCGTGGTGTCCGAGGCCGTGCGGCGTGCGCGCGCGGGGCTCCAGGACGCGCGCCGCCCGATGGGCTCGTTCCTGTTCCTCGGGCCGACCGGAGTCGGCAAGACCGAGCTGGCGCGCGCTCTGGCCGAGTTCCTGTTCGACGACGAGCACGCCATGATCCGGCTCGACATGAGCGAGTACCAGGAGAAGCACACGGTCGCACGCATGATCGGCGCGCCGCCGGGCTATGTCGGCTACGCAGAGGGCGGCGCGCTCACCGAGGCCGTGCGCCGGCGCCCGTATGCCGTGGTGCTGCTCGACGAGATCGAGAAGGCGCATCCGGAAGTGCTGAATGTTCTCTTACAACTACTCGACGACGGCCGGCTCACCGACGGACAGGGCCGCACCGTGGATTTCAAGAACACGCTCATCATCATGACCAGCAACCTGGGATCCGATGCCATTCTCGAGTTCGGCGAACGCGACCACGCGGAAATGGAGTCACTGGTCCAGCGTGCGCTCCGGCAGCACTTCCGGCCGGAGTTCCTCAATCGCCTCGACGAAACCGTGATCTTCCAGCAGCTGTCCCGCGAGCAGATCCGCCACATCGTGGAGCTGCACGCGGAGTCGCTGCGGAAGCTGCTCCAGGAACGGGGCATCACGCTCACGCTCACCGCCGCCGCGCGCGATGCGCTCGCGGAGGAGGGTTACGATCCGCACTTCGGCGCGCGCCCGCTCAAGCGGACGCTGCAGCGTCGCATCCAGAACCCACTCGCCATGAAATTGCTCGAAGGCGCGTTCAAGGCAGGGGACACCGTGGAAGTGAAGTATGCGTCCGGGCACTATGAGTTCCGCGCCGTGAAACCGGCGCGGGCGCCCGAAAAAACGCCGGCGTGAGCCGCAAGGGGCTCGACTCCTCGAGCAAGCTCGGGCGGCTCGTGTTCACCATGAAGGACGTCTCGGTGCGCATGAAGCCCGATGTGCGCGCGCGCGTGGTCCGCGTGTTCAACACTCTGGACGCGGACCAGGAGGACCCTGGCCTGCGCTTCCGCCTGCGCGACGACCTCGACAAGCTCGGCCGCGAGCCGCAGCTCGCCTCGTTGGTGAAGATGCTCTACAAGGAGCTGCCGCAGACGTAGGCGCGGGGGCAGCTACCGGTACAGCGACTTCACGCTGCCCCAGGTCGAGGTGCGTGCCGCCGTGGTGAAGGCGCAGTTGAGGCCGCCGGCCGAGTTCAAGATGCCGCCCTGCCAGATCGTGAGCCAGTCGGTGTCGAACGAGAACGCGAAGAAAGTCTGTGTACGAACGGGCGTTGGCGTGTTGAGTTCGACGTACTGTAGCCCGATGCAGGCCCCGAGATTGCAGCCCGCGCCCGCGCCGGTGCCCACGGTCTTCACGTGATTCAGGATGAGCGAGAACACGTAGTACTCTTGGCCAGTGACGAAGTCAGCGGTCGCTCCCGAAGTCAGCCCGCTCACGATCTGCACGCTCGCCTTCCCGAGTTGGAACGCATTGAGTGTATAGCTGGTGATTCCGGCCAGCGCCGAGCCGACCGCCCAGTCCTGGCACGCCACCGCGGAAGCCGGCGGCGTCGTGGCAACGTTGAGCGAACTCGTGCGGCACGTACCGGTGGTTCGGAATCGCCACCAGTCGGGGACGCTCCCGCCCGCGAACGTGAGGTCGACGCGTGACTCAAGGTCGCTCACACCCAGCACAGGACGATCGGGCACGAGCGAGGCCACAAGGATGTTCGAGCCCGTATTGATGTTGCAGGCGAACGTCTTGTTCACCACACCAGCGTCGCCCCAGCAACTATCCTACCGCAGATTGACCGTGCCGCCGGCCCAGACCAATGCAGGAAGCGTGCAGAGCATGAAAGTGAAACCGGTGATGGGGGCGAGCAGGGCCAGCAATCGCTTCATGTCGGTCTCTGGTGATCACGTTGCAGGTCCGTCGGAGCGCGTGCAAAGCCCGGCGCCGGAAGGCAGGAAGCCCGAAACCTGAAAGGCAAGCCTACCAGCGGGCGAGCGGCTCGCCCATGGGAAAAGCGCCATTCCATGGAACGAACGTCCGAAAGACTACCGCCCGACGATCTGCGGATCCCCCTGGAGCAGCACCGAGGAGTCCTCCTCGGCGGAGCGTCCGTGCCTCATGTGCTCGTACTCCGAGGCCAATTCCGCACCGATCAACATGATGATCGCGGACAGGTAGGTCCAGAGCATGAACAGCATCACCGCACCCAGCGCACCGTAGACAGCCTGGTACTTGTTGAAGTGCGAGACGTAGAAGACGAAGCCATGCTTGGCGAGTTCGAACAGCAGCGTGGCCACCAGCGCGCCCGGCCAGACGTCACCGACGCTGTGTCGCACGTTGGGGACGTAGCGGTAGAGCAGCAGGAACACCACGTACGAAGACGCGGCTGGCAAGATCACGCCCAACACCGTGAACAACGTTTGGAGCGATCCGGTCACGAGCGCACCCGACTGGTTCACGCTCAAGGTCTGCAGCGAATGGATCGCCATGGTCCCGGCGAACGACACGATCAGCAGGACGCCGAGCCCCAACACGGCGCCCAGGTCGAGCAACGTGCCAGTGATGAACCCTCGCTTGGCCTTGGCGTCCCACGCGATGTTGAGCGTGCCGCGAATCACTCCGAACAGCCCGCTCGCGGTCCACAGCAGGCTCAAAAGGCCGATGAGCGTGAGCGCGCCGGTCTGCGTGGAGATGTTGTGAATCGAATCGTACACGAGCGTTCCCGACTGGAGCGGCAGCGACGCAAGCACACGGTCGGCCGCGAGCTGCTGCCGTTGCGGGTCGCGCATGATGAAGCCGAACACCGCAAGCAGGACGGTGATGAGCGGAATGAATGAGAACAGCACATGATAAGCGATCGCGGCCGCCATCTGCGTGCCATGGTCCTCGCTGAACCCTCGCCTCGTCTGGGTCGCCAGTTTCCAAAGATTGGTCATGCCCGGCACGCCCATCGAGCTCGAAGCTTGCTGCGATGCGTCAGCGGTGCAACGATCATGGCGTGCACACTCCCCAGTAGCGACCTGGAGGTCAGGGTTGTGGGCCTGGACGACCAGCTCGCCGACGCCCGCGGACAGCTAGTCAAGCCCCTCGTGCTTGAGCGCCAGCCGCAAACTCTCCGGACTCATCTGAGGCTCGAGCATCGTCGACAGGTCCTGCAGCGCGACTTCGCAGTCCGGGCAGCGCCGGATGACACTCGGGAACTTGACGAAGCATTTCGGACAGATCATGGGCACCTCCTGTGCTACCGCGCCGCTGGGGCCACACGTGCTGCGATGGCCGGCATC
>JAYVCN010000446.1:0-3343 GCA_043749875.1 Candidatus Eiseniibacteriota bacterium
ACTCGCCCGGCTCGACGCTGCCGATGCTGCCGGCGCCCGAGGCGCAGCCCTTCGTGCGGGGCGCGAGCGGCACACGTTCGGGCACGGCGGGCCGCGGCGCGCCGTAGACGCCGATGTCCGGTGGTGCGCCCGGCTCACCGATGCCGATCAGTTCGTCTTCGCTCATGGCTAGTCCTTCACCGTCGCCGCGCCGCCCAACGCCAGCATGCGTTCCAGCGCCAGCCGCGCGTCGCGCTTCACGTTGTCGGCCACGCGCACGCGGTTCACCACGTGCCCTTCGGCCAGGTTCTCCAGCGCCCACAGCAGGTGCGCGGGGTCGATACGATTCATGGTGGCGCACGGGCACACGTTCTTCTGCAACGAACGGATGCGCTGCTCGGGGTGCTCGAGCGCCAGCCGGTGAACGAGGTGGATCTCGGTGCCGATCGCCCAACTCGCGCCGGGCGGCGCCGCCTTCACCTGCTCGATGATGAACTCGGTGGAACCGACGAGATCCGCGGCTTGCACGACATCAAACGGACACTCCGGGTGCACGAGTATCCTCACCGCCGGATCCTCCGCCCGCACTTCAGCGACCAACGCAGCTGTGAACTTGGTATGCACCGAGCAGAACCCGCGCCACAGCACGAGGCGTGTGCCGGGCTCGAATGCGCGTGCGTTCACCTGGCGCGGTTTCGGCGCGCGCCAGATCCACTCGGCCATGTGCTCCAGCGGCACGCCCATGCGATACGCGGTATTGCGACCAAGGTGCTGGTCGGGCAGGAACAGCACGCGCGGCTTCTTCGCCCACGCCCACTCCAGCGCCTCGCGCGCGTTGCTCGACGTGCACACCACGCCGCCGCGCGCGCCGCAGAACGCCTTGATGGCGGCGCTCGAGTTCATGTAGGTGATGGGCGTGAAAGTGTCGCCGTGCTCGGCGAGCAGCTGGTCCCAGGCGTCCTCGACGTCGTCGAGCGTGGCCATGTCGGACATCGAGCAGCCGGCCTTGATATCCGGCAGCACCACGACCTGGTGCGGCTGCGCCAGCACGTCGGCGGACTCGGCCATGAAGTGCACGCCACAAAACACGATGTACGCCGCGTCCTGCTGGGCCGCGGCAAGCTGCGAGAGCTTGAAGGAGTCGCCGCGGAAGTCCGCGAACTCGATGATGCCCTCGCGCTGGTAATGGTGGCCCAGGATGACGCAGCTCGCGCCGAGCTTGCGCTTGGCTGCCCACGTGCGCTCGCGGATGGTGTCCGCGTCAAGCGCGACGTAGTCGGCGAACGGTCTCGGCTCCGCCATGCGGGGCCCGGTCACCAGAGTCATGTCACTCCAGTCCGGCTTCCTTGATCTGCTGGCGCCCGGAAAACCCTTCATCGAGCGCGTGCCAGTGCGACACCTCGGGCTCCGACACCTGCCAGCACAGGAACACCAGCCGGTCGCCCATGAGCGAGTAGAAGTCCACGAGGCCGCGATCGAGGTCCTTCACCATCACGCCCTTGGCTTGCAGTTCCTGCACGCCCTTGCCGATCGATTCGCCCAGGCGCCGGCGCTTCTCCTCGAGTGAGCGCAGCTCGAGCGAATCCGGGTTCTCGGGCGCCGCGCCCGACGTGGCCACGAGCAGGATGTCCATGCGCCGCTCGAGCCGGACGAACTCGCGCTTCTTCATGACCAACCGCTCCAGTCGCGGGTGGATCTCCAGTGCGAGCCGGTTGGCCTCCTCCACCGTGAACAGCTCGATGCGCACGCGTGCCTCCCGCGAGATCAGTGCGTCTCGAACGACTTGCCGCAGCCGCACGAACGAACGGCATTGGGGTTGCGGATCGCGAAGCCGGTGTTCTCGAGCGACTCGACCCAGTCCACCTCGACACCCTTGAGCGCGGGCGCGCTCTCGGCATCCACGAACACCTTGACGCCGCCGAACTCGCCGACCCAGTCACCCGGCTGCTCGGCTTCTGCGAGCGACATGCCGTACTGGAATCCGGAACAACCACCCTGCCGCACCGACAGCCGCAGGCCGGCCACCGGCGAAGCCTGCTGCGACAGCAACTCGCCGAGCTTCCGGCTCGCAGTCTCCGTCAACGTCACCATGCTTGGATTCCTCCTGTGGGGCGCGGGCTCGTGCCCGCACTCTCCTGTTTGGATGTATCGGCGGGCCGCGCGATGCCCGCGAGCGCCCAGACGTCGGCGGCGCGGACTTCCGAGAAGCCGTCAAACCCCAGTCTCGTAACGAGTTCCGACGTCACAACCGAGCGTACGCTGGCCAGCGAAGGTGCGTGCTCCCCGAGCTGCTGGCCCACCGAGGTCATGCGGATGTTGTCGAACCCGCACGGTCGGATGAACAAAAAATGCTCGAGCGAATTGGCGACATTCAATGCGAACCCATGATAGCCCACCCAGCGCCGCACGGCGACGCCGATGGACGCGATTTTCTCATGCTGCGAGAGCCACACTCCCGTGCGCCCCGGCACGCGCATGCCGCGCAGCTCATAGCGTGCGAGTGCTGCGATGAGCGCGTCCTCGAGCAGGCGCAGCCAGCGGTGGAGATCGCGACCGACGCGGTCGAGCGCCACGACCGGATAGCCCACGAGCTGCCCGGGACCGTGCCAGGTGACGTCACCGCCGCGCGGCACCTCCACCAGCTCGACGCCCGCGCGGGCCAGTGCCGCCGCATCGGCGACGACGTTGCCGTCGCTCGGGTTCCGCCCCACGGTCAGCACCGGCTCGTGATCCGGGTACAGGAGCCAGTCGCCGGTCTCGCCCGACGCGCGGGCGGCCACCAGCGCGTCCATGAGCGCCAGCCCGTCGCGATAGCGCGTCGGCCCCAGCACGCAGACGTTGAGCTTGTTCACCGGTCACCTCTCAGGCGTGGAACCACAGTAGTTCCGGCCGTTCCAACAGTTCGCACACGCGGCGCAGGAACTTCACGGCCAGCTCGCCATCCACGACGCGATGGTCGAAGCCGATGGAGGCGTTCATCATGTGGGCCGCCACGATCTGGCCGTGTTTGACCACCGGCCGTTCGACGATCTTGTGTACTCCGAGAATGGCCACTTCCGGCACGTTGATCACCGGCGAGGAGTTGATGGCGCCGAACACGCCGGCGTTGGTGATGGAGAACGTGCCGCCCTGGATGTCGTCGGGACCGAGCTTGTCATTGCGCGCGCGCGCGGCGAGGTCGTTCACCTCGTGCGCGAGCTGGACCAGGTTCTTGCGGTCGCAGTCTTTCAAGTTCGGTACGATCAGGCCCTTGTCGTCGCGACCCACGGCCATGCCGATGTTGTAGTAGTGCTTCAGGATCATGGCATCGCCCGCGGGCGACACCGAGCCGTTCACCCACGGGAATTCCTTGAGCGCGAACACC
>JAYVCN010000447.1:0-4282 GCA_043749875.1 Candidatus Eiseniibacteriota bacterium
GGGCTGGAAGGCCGCTCTGGGGGCGTCCTTCGCGTTGGCCGGCGCTTCGAGCGACCGTATTCTGGAAGTGTCAACCGCCGCACTGATGGCAGCTCCAACGCCGCCATCAGTGCCCGCTCCGCGGCGCCTCGCGTGCCGCGGCCGCGTTTTTTGACGCCCACCAGAGCGCCCGCTATTCTGCTCGCCCGATTCGCCATCCAGTTTCGTCGGGGCGTGGCGCAGCCCGGTAGCGCACCTGCTTTGGGAGCAGGGAGTCGGAGGTTCAAATCCTCTCGCCCCGACCAGCTTCCACCCGGCAGCGATCGGCGCGGCTCGCTAGCCGCGGCTGGGTCGTCCCCAGCGGCGCGAATCCGAGCTCGCGAGCAGGGCCGGTTCCGCGTTGCGCCTGTAGCTCAGTTGGATAGAGCAACGGATTTCTAATCCGTAGGTCGGGGGTTCGATCCCCTCCAGGCGCGCCATGTGCCGCACGACAGGTCGCCCGGGACAAAGTTGGTGGTGGGTGTAGCTCAGCTGGCAGAGCATCGGGTTGTGGTCCCGAGGGTCGCGGGTTCGAGCCCCGTCATCCACCCCATCCTTGTCCCGGACGCGAACCGCGCCTGGCGTAGAACACGGACGTTCGCCCAAGGAGGAGCATGAAGCGCCGCGCCAAGATCGTGTGCACGCTGGGCCCCGCCACCTCATCGCCCGAGATGGTGCGCGCGCTGGTCGCGGCGGGCATGGACGTCGCGCGGCTCAACTTCTCGCATGGCACGCGCGAGGAGCACGCCGCGGTTTACCGAGAGGTGCGCGCGGCCAGCGATGCCGCCGGCCGCGCGGTGGCGCTGATGGTGGATCTACAGGGTCCGAAAATACGCCTGGGCGAGTTCGAGGACGGCGGGGTCACGCTCGAGGCCGGCGCCAGCTTCACCATCACCACCGAGCCCGGCATCGAAGGCACGGCGCAACTCGCCGGCACCACGTACAGCGAGCTGGCGAAGGACGTCACACCCGGCGCCAGCGTGTTGATCGACGATGGCCGCGTGCGGCTGCGCGTGGACGAGACCGACGGCACGCGTGTGCGCTGCACGGTGGTCGAGGGCGGACGCATCTCGGACCACAAGGGCATCAACCTGCCGGGCGTGCACGTGAGTGCGCCGTGCATGAGCGAGAAGGACCGCGCGGACTTACGTTTTGCGCTGTCGCTGCGCGTGGACATCATCGCGCTGTCGTTCGTGCGCGACGCCTCCGACCTGGCCGAGGTGCACGCGGTCATGGACGAGGTCGGCGCGCGGCTGCCCGTCATCGCGAAAATCGAAAAACCCGAGGCAGTGGACCGGCTGGGCCCGATCGTGCGCGCGTTCGACGGCCTCATGGTGGCGCGCGGCGACCTCGGCGTGGAGATCCCGCTCGAACAGGTGCCGCTGGTGCAGAAGCGCTGCGTGCGCCTGGCGCGCGAACACGGCAAGCCGGTGATCGTCGCGACGCAAATGCTGGATTCGATGATCCACTCTTCACATCCCACCCGCGCGGAAGCCAGTGATGTGGCGAACGCCGTGCTCGACGGCGCCGACGCGCTCATGCTGTCGGGCGAGACGAGCGTGGGCGCCTATCCGATCGGCTCGGTCGAGACCATGGCGCGCATCATCGCCGCCGCGGAATCGCAGGGCTTCGCGTCGCTGCCGAGCGTGCGCCGCCGCCCCGACACACGGCCCGAGGCGATCGCGCTGAACGCCGTGCGCATCGCCGAGGATCTGCACGCCGTGGCATTGGTGGCGTTCACCGAGACCGGCGCCACCGCGCGCCACGTGGCGGTGCATCGCGATCATATTCCCCTGCTGGCGTTCACTTCGCGCCCCGAGGTGCGCAGCTGGCTGGCGCTCTTGTGGGGCTGTGAGACGTTCGTCGTCCCCAAGGTGCAGCACACCGACGAGATGGTGGCCATGGCCGACAAGGCGCTGCTCGACCTGGGCCGCGGCCGCCCCGGCGATTTCGTGATCATCGTCGCCGGTACGCCGCCCGGCACCGCGGGCTCGACGAACACGCTGCGCGTGCACAGGCTGGGCGGGGAGTAGCGCGAGACACGGGAGGCGCTGGCGATGCTGGGAGCGATCGCGGGAGACGTCATCGGCTCGGTGCGCGAATTCCGGGGTCCATGTCTGGAAGATTTCGAGTTGTTCGAACCCCGCTGCCGCCCCACCGACGACAGCGTGCTCACCGTGGCCGTGGCCGAGACCGTGCTCGAGGGCGGCGAGCTCGCGGAGTCGCTGCGGCGCTGGGGCCGTCGCTATCCTGACGGGGGGTACGGGAGCCGCTTCCACGACTGGCTGTACGACGACAGCAGGGGCCCCTACCAGAGCTACGGCAATGGCTCGGCGATGCGCGTCTCGCCTATCGGGTGGGCGTACGACACGTTGGAGCAGGTCATCGTGGAGGCGCGGCGCAGCGCGGCGGTGACACATGACCATCCGGAGGGCCTCAAGGGCGCCGAGTCCGTGGCCGCCGCGAGCTTTGTGGCCCGCACCGGCGGCTCGCGCGACGACGTGCGCGCGCTGTTCGAGTCGCGCTTCGGCTACGACTGCTCGACGCCGCTCGAGACGCTGCGCGCGCGGCACACCTTCAATGAGACCTGTCAGCACACGGTGCCCGTGGCCGCCACCGTCGCGCTCGTCTCGGTGAGCGTCGAGGACGCCATTCGCAAGGCGGTGTCCATGGGCGGCGATGCCGACACGCTCGGCTGCATCGCGGGCTCCATCGCCGAAGCGATGTACGGTGGCGTGCCGCGCGCACTCGCGGATGACGTGCTGGCGCGCCTGCCCGCCGACCTGCGCGAGGTGACGGAGCGGTTCGTGCAGCGTTACGGCGTGCCGGTGGCGTAGAGCGGGCAGGCGCCGTTTGTAGCGTCACCTGCGAGAGCGTTCCGTCGACCCTCTGCACACTTGCATCCCTCCCGGGTCGGCGAAATAGCGAACAACGGCGGCGTTCACGATGCACTGCGTTTGGTATACTCCTTGCCGTGTCATGGGATGAGTTCGAGGTGAAGCTGGACCGGAGGTGATCTGTGACCGTCCCGTACCGCATGAATGGCCTGACGGACTACTTCTTCGCGATGCCCTCGTTCCTCTCCGGTGTCGGCCGCGCACTCGACATCGGTGGGCAGTTCGATGAGTACAACTTCGCAGCAACGCCGGAGGAGACGGCGGCGATCGCCATCTACACGGGTTTTCGAGCCGTCGGCAAGGACATGATGTCGGCCTGCTCCCGGTTCGAGCGCGATCTTGAACGAGAACCCGAATGACCCCAGGCCCCCGAATACTCCCGATCCAGAACGGCGTGGCTCGCGACTCATCGTGACGCACGCTTTCTTCGAGGGCCCGCTGCCTCCGCCTGCCCTACTCGAACACTTCGAGCGTGTGGTGCCCGGCGCGGCCAGCCGGATTCTCGCGTTAACCGAAGACGAACTCCGGCACCGCCGTTCAATCGAACTGACGATTGTGTCGGCCAACACGCGAGCGCTGGGCCGGGGCCAATGGTTCGGTTTCCTGGTCCTGATGGCAGGGATGGGACTCGGCGCGTGGATGGTGCGCGCGGGATACGAGCGCATCGGCTTCGGCAGCATCCTCGCGCCGCTCGCGGCCGCGGCGACTTTGTTCGTCTATGCTCAACGGCGGCAGGAACGCGAGCGGGAACGAAAGCGAGCGGAGTACCTGAGCGACTGAAGGCGAGCTGGTTTTGCCTTGCACTGCCATGCGGGGGCTGTGCTAGCTTCGCTCACCCGCGTTCGCGCCCGTACACCCTCAGGAACCGCCATGCTCCCGTGCCGACCGCGATGCCTCCGCGCCCGCGTTGTGACCGCGCTCGTCACCGGTGCTTGCTCGCTCGCGCTGCTGCCGGCGGGCGCATGGGCCCGTGGCACTGGCGGCCCGCAGGCCGATCGCGACGCCGAACCGGCCACCGCCGCGAGCCCCGATTCGCTCCCTGACGCGCTCGCTCGCGCCGGCTTCGAGAACATCTCGGTGAGCGTTCGCGACGGCGCGACACTCGTCGCCTACGAGAATCGCCGGCTGCGGATGAGCGCCGCGGCGTTCGCTCGGTTCGCGCGCGTGGTGCCTCCGCCGTTCCACGCGTTCGAGCGCCGGCTCGGGCTCGTGAGCACGCAGATCGACACCGCCGAGGGACGTTTCTGGGTGTCGTACCCGAGCGATCGCGATTTTCCGCCGCCGCCGGACACTCGTGCATTCTCGTCCACGCGCTGGCGGCCCGACGTCGACGTCGGCCCGCTGGTCACCTATGACCTGGGTCACCT
>JAYVCN010000448.1:0-2573 GCA_043749875.1 Candidatus Eiseniibacteriota bacterium
TGACAAGCGAGCCCCATCGGGTGAAGCAGAGGGGGCACCGTGCTCCGACGTTCGCTCACCCTAGCACCGACCGTGCGTCCGGAATACTTCTCGTATTCCGGACTGCGTTTTCCGGAGATTCGTCAACGGCGCGATGCCACAGCCGCCGCGCTACAGTGTCGGATCGACCAGCTTGATCAGCATGACCAGTTCCGGCCGCCACGCCACCGGGTAGCGTGGCTTGAGCCGCGCGATCATGGCTTTCAGCGCTTCGTCGGACTTCTGGTTCTGCAGCGACTCGTCGATCATCTGCTCGCTCTCCTCGTACGTGAGCTGGTGGCCGCCGTCGTACGAGAGCAGCTGCAGGATGGCGTAGTCGCCGACCTTGTCGGGGCCCCGGATCTGGATGTCGCCCGGGCGCATCTCCTCGAACAGCGCCTTGTGGTAGGCGCCGCCCTCGTTCTGCATGCGCGTCTGGATCGTGCCCGAGATGCGGCCGCCGAGCGAGTCCGCGTGCAGCAGCGCGGCGGCCTTGATCCCCGACTTGAGCGCGCGCTGCACCGAGTCGGCGCCGGCCTTGGACTCGCGCACGATGGCCGCGAACTCCACCGACGGATAGGTGAAGAACTTGGGCAGGTTCTGCTGGTAGAACGCCTTGCGCTCGTCCTTGCTCACCCACACGCGCGTGCCGACCGAGTCCTGGTACAGGTGGTTGACCATCAGTTCCTCGAGCTTGCGCTGGACCGGCACCGCCACGAGCGGGTCCTTCTCGAGCCCCATCTCGACGCCGTAGTCGGCGATGGTGGGTTCGAGCACGACGCTCTCCACGAACGCCAGCAGCGCCTCCCAGCGCTGGAGCGACGGGCGCATCACCGGCGGGATGTCGCTGATCGTGTGCACCAGGTCGCCGATCGAGAAGCGGCCGCCGTGGTTCCAGCGCGCGATCACGCGCGCCGTGTCTGCCATGCCGAACTCCGGCGCGGCGCCGTTGATATTCAACGTCGCCGACGTGCCGGTCTGCTCCATCTTCATGGTTTCCTTGAACTGCGTCGCGGCGAACATGGCGTTCGCGGTGTCGTACACCACGCCCTGGCGCAGCCGCAGCATGGCGGTGAGCACGTCGGTGCGCTCGCCGGTGCGCACGCCGAGGATCTGCGAGCGCAAGGACCGGGTGATGGCCTCGTACGACGGCGGCTCGAGCGGCTTGCGTTCGATGGACTGGACGATGTGCCAGCCGTCCTTGTCCTGCACCGGCGCCGAGGTCTCACCCGGCCGGACCCCGTACACGCGCACGGCGAGGCTCGGGTCGAGCTTGTCGGGCGTGAGCCAGCCGATGTCGCCATCCGCACCCACGTCGGTCCTGGCCACCGAGTACTTCTTCACCGCGGCCGCCCACGTGATGCGGCCGGCGATGAGTTCGCGCCGCACGCGATCGGCCGTGGCCCGGTCCTCGACCAGGATGTGCCGCAGGTGCTGCTGCCAGGCGAAGGACTTCCACAGCTCGCGAACCTCCGGTTCGCTGACCTTGACCGAATCGTCCACGAACCGCACGTGCACCGCGGTGGTGAGCGCGCGCTGCCGCGCCTCGCGCACGGCGAGGCGGTCCTCGAAGCTCAGCGGGCGGTTCTGCCCGAGCGCGGTGAGCGCCATGATGTCCTTGTTCATGAGGCTGTTCAGGAACGCGATGCGGCCAAGGCTGTCCTGCCCCGGGCGATACTCGGGGTAGGACGCGAACCACTCGCGCACGAACTCGCCGACCGTGGTCACGCGCGGCCCCACGCGCAGGATCCACACCGAGTCGGCGAGGAACTGCCCCGTGTCGGGCACGTCGTTGAGCCAGCCGCGCAGCTTGGGGCTGTGGAAGTTGGCGGGCGTCAGCTTGCCGGGCGGTGTGACCGGGC
The DNA here is from genome assembly GCA_043749875.1 of Candidatus Eiseniibacteriota bacterium. GTDB lineage: Bacteria > Eisenbacteria > RBG-16-71-46 > RBG-16-71-46 > RBG-16-71-46 > JAIOPA01. The sequence goes on from JAYVCN010000448.1 coordinate 1,881, forward strand.
TGGTCGCGGGGCGCGAGGTCAATCTTGTCCTGGGCGCCGGTGGATCGTCCGCGCTGGCGCGGGAATGGGTCGTGGCGGCCAGCACGGCCAGCAGCAGTGCACCAGCGAACAGGGTGCTCACACGCTTCATGGGGGTCCTCGAGGGGTGCACGGGGGGCCAGTGCGACATGGCGGCAACGAGCTTAGAAGTCTCGCGCGACGGGCGTCAAGACCCGCAGCGCCCGGAACGCTTCGCAGCGCATGAGTTGACGGTGGTCTGACGCGAAGCCGACCGCGACTGGGGCGTTGGCCCCAGCCTCAGGGCTTGCGCGTGCGGCGCGTGAGGAAGTCGAGCGCCACGCGCACCGCATCGTGATGCCGGAACGGGTGCGGCTCGATGCCGTTCATGCGTGCCTCCACGTACAACTGCTGCCCGGCGCGCTCGGCCGCGAACGCCTGCGCCGGCGCGGTATCGGTGATGCCGGACTCGAGGCTCTGCAGCACCAGCACCGGCGAGCCGATGCGCGTGGCCGCGGCGAGCGGCGAGCGTGCGCGCCAGTCGGCGCTGTCGCGGCCGGCGGCGTGCGCATAGGCTGCGCGCGCGGCGTCCGGGAGCTTGCGATAGCTCGCCCACGGATCGTAGCTGGCGTCCATGGCGATGATGCCCGCGAGTTCGGGGTGGCGCACCGCGGCGAGCAGCGCCGTGGTGGCGCC
>JAYVCN010000449.1:0-4998 GCA_043749875.1 Candidatus Eiseniibacteriota bacterium
GCAGGGGCCGCACCAGGTGGCCCACACGTTCACGAGCGTCGCCCTCGCCGCTCCATCGGCGACGCGCGCACGCAGCCCCGCGGCGTCGATGGGGAGGACGACCGCGCTGTCGGCGGCCGCGACCGCCGACGCCGCGGGCTGATGCGTCTTGGGAGGCTTCGCCGCCCTCCCGCAGCCGACCACCCCGGTGACGAAAAGCAGCGAGACAAGCAATGACGTGTCGCGGACCTGGCGCATGAAGCGAAGCATGCCGTATCCGGTGTCGTCAGCGTGTCCGAACGCCGTCAATCGTGCCGGGCGCGGCCGCGGCTCGTGCCGAGCGCCCCGCATCAGCGCGCGCCGCGCACTTCCCGCCGCGCGACGAACACCGCGCCGTGGCCGGAGATTCGCATGCCGACGCCTCTGGCGTCGGTGAATGGTTCCATGCGAACGAGCGTGCCGTCGAGCAGGTCCCAGGCACCGAGCCCGCCTGCGGCAAGCGGCGCCACGGGCAGGATGACGGGAGCGGGCCGGCCCTCGCCGGCTGACACGTCGAGCAACCCGCCGGCGAGCCACGCGAAGCTCAGGTCACTGTCGCCGCGCTTCGAATGCAGTCGCAGGTACGTGCGCAGACCATGGTTGAGCCACGGCAGCGCCACCGTGCCGTCGATCGCGGCGTCCACCAGCGCGCCATTCGCCTTCTCGTGTGCGGCAAGCGCACGGCGCAGCGCCGGCGCCCAGCCGCGCTCGACCGGCAGCAGCACGCGCGCCAGCGCCGAGTCGTCGCCCGACGCCGCGGCGCGCACGAGGTCCGCGGCGCGGCCCTCAGCGAGCGCGCGGGCGCCGCTCGAGTCGCTGCCCTGCGCGAGTGTCATCGCCTCCGAGCCCGCCAGTTCCAGCCGCAATCCTGCGCCCTCGCGCACGAGCGTCATGTGCCCTGAAGGTGCGAGCGTCCAGCGGCCGGCGAGCGCGTCGAGGCGCTCGCCGGGCCAGCGTGCGGCCTCGGGCGGCAGCTCGACCGGTCGTGCGTCCAAGATGAGCCACAGCGCTCGCTGCGCGGCCGAAACCGGCAACCTGCGACCCCAACGCTCGCCGGCGCTGGTGAGCACCACGATCCGGTACGGGGCTCGGCGCTCGAGCCAGATCCCGGCGTGGTAGCCGCTGATGTCGCCGCCGATCGAGACGAGATCCGGCGCAGCGTCGCGCTGCACGAGCCACAGCCCGAAGCCATAGGAGAGTCCCGCGTTCACGGCTGCGCGGCGCGCCATCAGCGTGTCGAGCTCTGCGCCCGAAAGCGGCCCGGCCCCCTGCATCGTGCGCGCCCAGCGCCACAGGTCCTGCGCCGTGGTCACGAGATCACCCGCGCCGCTGCCGGCCCACGGCTGGCGCCAATCGGAGACCGAGCCGTGGACGAGCCATTCGTTCCGGCCCACGGCCGCATCCTTCCGCGTGCGTGCGAACTTGCTGCCGAGCCCGCTCGACCACATCCGGGTGCGCGAGAACAGCAGCGAGTCGGCGAGGCGCGGGAACGCGATGCCGGTGGCGTGCTCGGCAACCGCTGCGAGCAACTCGAATCCGGCATTCGAGTAGCCGAAACGCGTGCCCGGCGGCCGCGAGAGCGGAGCAGCGAGCGTGGTGCGCAGCACGGCCTCGCGCGAATCCTGCTCGAACACGCCCTCGGCGTCCTCGGGCAGTCCGGCCGTGTGCGAGAGCAGCTGTCGCAGCGTGAGCCCTGCCTTATCGCCGGGTACGTCAGGCAACAAGCGGCCAAGAGCATCGTCGAGCGAGAGGCGGCGTTCGGAGACAAGCCGGATGATCAGTGCGGCGGTCACACTCTTGGTGATCGAACCCACGGCGAACGCGGTGGTCGCTCTCACGGGCCGGGACTTGCCATCGGCGCTGCCCATGGCGCGCGTGAGCAGCAACGAGTCACCCTCGGCCACGACGACCTGGCCGGTGAACCCGAACGCCTCGAGCCCGTCCACGTACCGTCTGAGCGAGTCGAGCGCGCCCACGCTGGGAGCGGCGTGGACGGCGGGGGAGAGGCTGACGAGCAGCGTGAGGACGAGGACCGCGCGCTGGGTCGTGAGCATGGGTCGCGCCAGTGTAGCGCACGCCGGTCGGGGTCCGGCTCGCGCCGGTCCAGATCATCTCGCGGGTGGCCCGCAGCGGCGATTGCCGTAGCGGCGGGTGCGGCTCGTGAGCTGATAGAGTCGGGCCCTATGCGAATGCTTCCCCGGCTCCTGCTGATCACGCTCTCATTGACGCTCACCGGTTGCGCCGCGGTCACGCGCGTTGGCGTCCACGTGCTGTACAGGAGAGCCGAGCTGCCCGCTGCGCAGGTCGCGCGCGATGTCTGCTACCTGCCGGGCCCGGAGTGCGACAGCGACGCGCACCGGCTCGACCTCTACCTGCCGCAAGGGAGCGGCTGGCCACTCATCGTGTTCATCCACGGCGGCGGCTGGGACAGCGGCGACAAGAACCTGCGCGCGGGTGGCGCGGATGTGTACGCCAACATCGGCCGCTACTTCGCAACCCAGGGCATCGGCACGGCCGTCATCAACTATCGCCTGCAACCCACGACCGCCTGGCGCGGACAGGTGGCCGACGTGCGCGCAGCCGTGCGCTGGCTGCATGGCCACGCGCGCGAACATGGCGGGCGGCCTGACCGCATCTTCCTCATGGGACATTCCGCGGGCGGCTATCTTGCCGCGTTCGTGGGGTTGGACGGTCCGGTCGCCGACTCCTCCGGGGTCCGTGGCGTGATCTGCGTGAGCGGCGCGGGACTCGACCTCACTGACTCGCTGACCTACGCGCTGGGTGAGGACCCGCGCTACTACGCGCAGCGATTTCGCGATGGCGACTCGACCGAGGCGTGGAGGCGCGACGCCTCACCGGTCTATCGCGTGCACGCGGGCGCGCCGCCGTTCCTGATTCTCTATGCCGGCGGTGAGAAGCGGGCGTTGCAGCGCCAGGCGCGCTGCCTCGAGCAGGCGCTCGGCCACGCCGGCGTGGAGAACACGGTCGTGGTCGTGCCGGGGGAGAGTCATGCACGCATGGTGCTGACGCTCAGTCGTCCGGACCGGACGGCAGTGCCGGCGATACTGGACTTCATCGGCAAGCACGCGAACTGACGTCGCTCCCATGCGGCTGGTTCGGCCCCGCACATTGCGCCAACGCGCAGGCCGCATCGATTCGCGCGGCCGCGTGAGCCAGGCGCTACTGTTCGCGCCAGCTCAGCGTCACGAACTGGCCGCCGTACTTGGTGATTGTCTGCGTGATCGCGTCGCCCGAATAAAGGACGGTCATGCCGCCATTGACGCGGGTCGTTGTCTTGCCCTTCACGATGATTCCGCCGAGTACCCATGCTTGGCCATTGATATCGAGGTCACCCTCAACGAAGATGAGTCCCTTGTAGTGGAAGCCAGCATTGACGTGCAGGTCGCCGTCTACATACAGATAGCCCTCGCCGTCCACGCTGTGCAGCGCGAGGCTGGCCGACTGGTCCTGCGTGATGGTGTTGTTGTCGTAGTAACGGATGCCGTTCCAGTTCGGGGGCGACGTGGTCGGCGCACCGATCCACGCGAAGTACTCGGCCTGCGACATGCCGAACGCCACCCACGGACCCGCGTAGAAGCCGGTCTGACTGGCCATAAACGCGCTCGGACTGCCGGTCGCCCCCGACGCGCCGCCGCCGGTGATCGCGCCCGTGCTCCACGCGCCTGGGAGGTCGTCCGAGCCGGTCTCGTTGTCAAGGCAGCGGTGCGGATCGGGGGATGGGACGGTGAGCAGGCGTCCATTGTCGCCGTCATTGTAGGGCGTGTCCGCCGAGTGGTTGAAGCCACAGATGAAGGCATTCCCGACGAAATCAATGGGAACATCCGCGGACAGTGCGCCTCTCACGTTGGCGGAGAATGGCTTCTGGATGACGTCCGCGACCACGCTGCGCCGCGTCGTGCCCACGCGACCCGTCGAGGTGATCGTGTAGATCGGCAGCCCGCTGACCGCATTCACCGCTGGATTGCGCGTGTCGTCGTAGCGCATGACCTTCGTGCCGGTCGGATCCTTCTTCCATGCGATGGTGAGCACATCCGGGCCACGCGTCGCGGTGGTGTAGTTGAGGTACGAGCCGGCCGTCTGCCCGGTGGCGAGGCCCACAGAATCCGCTCCGAGTGCCGGGACGCTGCCGACCACCGTATTGAACACCTGGCAGACGTTGGCGGGTACGGCCGGATCCATCAACGTCTCCTGGTTCCTGATGCGGGCCATGGCCTCGCCCACGCCGGCCTCGGAGATGTTGAGCGATTGCCGCATGCGCTGGTCGTTGCCGGCCAGCGAGCGGTTCAGGACCACACTGGACATGAGCACCAGCCCGAGCAGCGTCATGACCAGCAGGATCAGCATGGACACGACCAGCGCGAATCCGCGTTCGTTCGTCTGCACTTCGGCTCCATTCATGATTGCGCCCCGGTCAACGGATGAAGACCACGAGCGCACCCGTCGTCGCACTGGCCTTCACACCGGCCGCGAGGTCGGTGAGCGAGGGCGGCGGGGGTACGGCCGTGTTGAGGCCATAGTTGAAGTTCGCAGACGTCAGGGCAGGCACCATATTGATCACCGTGCCCGCCGACGGATCCACGCCCGTGCTGGGCAGGAGCCCCAGGTCCATGTAGTAGATGGTCACGCCACCGCCGTAACCGACCGTGGAGGTGCGGTAGCCCACCGCCAGATCCAACCGGCCCGAGTTGCCGCCGAATTCGCCGGCGTTGAGGCTCAACACGATGCCGCCCGCATCGATGGTCTTGACGTTGCTGAACGTGAACGGCGTCACGACACCGAGATTCTTATACTGCCGGACGCGGCCCTGGGACGAGCTGCGCTGCGTCCCAACGAAGATGTCCTTCCAACCGTCCCCATCAGCGTCCAGACAGGCCAGTGAGGTGGGCGCGCTGCCGCTGAATACGTCCGTGTAGCGGAGCACGAACCGGCCGCCCGCGGTGCGGCCGCGGTTCTCGAACA
>JAYVCN010000450.1:0-8836 GCA_043749875.1 Candidatus Eiseniibacteriota bacterium
AGTCGAGCAGGTCCAGCGTGCGCTCGACCACCTGGTGCAGGTCGCAGGCCTGCGAGCGGGCCTGCGGCGGGCGGGCGAACATGAGCAGGCCGGTGATGATCTGCTCGATGCGGTCGAGCTCCTGGATGACGTCGTCCAGGTCCTCGCGCCGCGCGTCGCGCGGCTTGAACTTGGAGGCCACGAACTGGACCGTGGTGCGGATGCCGGTGAGCGGGTTCCTGATCTCGTGCGCCACGTAGGCCGAGAGCTCGCCCAGCGACACCAGCCGGTCGATCTTCTTCTGGAACTCGCCGTCCTCGGTCTCGGAGATCGCCTCGGCGATGACCACGGAGCCCGCCAGCTCGCCGTCTTCGTCTCTCATGGGCACCGACTCCCCGCGCAGCGTCAGGTCACGGTCACCCGTCTCGATGTGGAAGTCTCGCGATTCGCGCGCCGCACCCTTCAACCAGCGAGCGTCGGCGCCCGGGAACACGCGGTTGCCCGGCAGGCCCAGCAGCGCGCCCGGCTCCACACCCAGCAGCTCCTCGACGCGCCGGTTCGCGTACACCACGCGGCGTTCGCGGTCGAGCGCGACCGCGCCGAACTCGAGCGAGTCAAGCACCAAACCGGGCAGCGAACTCGCGCGCTCGGGGGTCTCGGCTTCGGGTGGGCGTTGGGCGATCTCGGTGCGCACGCGGGCGTCCCCTTGCAGCTCGCCTGCCGGGACCGGGCACCTGGTCCGCACGACCGCGGACCGACGCCGCTCCCTCGGCGGGCATGACTGCTCGACTGCAAGCACAGGTAGCACACGGCTCTCGCCGTCGCAATCCCAGACTGCGGCCGAGGCGCGCGGCCAACATGTGCCCGACCACCTGGAACCTCAGCCGCGCGCGGCGGTTGTGCGCACATTCGTCACGCTGCTAGACTCGCTGCCCGTTCCACCCCACCACTCGACACGCACCTACTCGGGAGTCCCGATGCTCTCTTACCTGCGTTCCGGCAACAAGCGGACCAAAGCGATCTTCTGGGCCCTCACGGTGCTCACCGTGCTGTCGTTCGTCGGCGGGTTCATCTTCCTGGCCGGTGTCGGACGCGACCCGGCATCGCGCGCGCGCATGTCGGGCAATGTCGGCAGCGTCAATGGCCAGGGCGTCACCACGGCGCAGTGGAACGCCGCGCTTGACGAATCGCGTCAGGCCTACCGCCAGCGCTATGGCGTGGATCCTCAAGATCGCGACGTCAAGGCCGTGGAGCAGACCGCGTGGCGCACGCTCGTGAACGAGCGCATGTTCGCCCAGCAGGCCCGCAAAGCCGGCCTGAACGTGACGGACAACGAGGTGCTCGTGGGCATGCGCACCAACCCTCCCGGCGTGCTGCTCGCCTCCCCCAGCTTCCAGACGAACGGCCAGTTCGATCCGTCCAAGTACCAGCAGGCGCTCGCCAATCCGGGCAACAACTGGGCGCCCTTTGAGGCCGCCCTGCGCCAGCAACTTCCCGTCCGCAAGCTGCAGGAGCGGCTCATGTCGTCGCTCAAGCTGACGCAGCCCGAGCTGAAGCAGGCGTTCCGCGAGAAATTCGACCGCGTCTCCGCCACGCTCGTGACCGTGCCCGCCGCCGACTCCGGGAAGTCGGGCGGCAGCGAAGCCGAGCTGAACCGGATCTACGACATCTACAAGACACGTATGGCCGCCGGCGCTCGCACGCAGCTCGAGGTGCTGGTGATCCCCAAGCGCTATGGCCCCGAGGAGACCAAGGCCGCGCTCGACATGGGGCGCAGCCTGTTCGAGCGCGCGCAGAAGGGCGAGGACTTCGCCCAGCTGGCGAAGGACTACTCGGAGGGACCGAACGCCGAAAAGGGCGGGATGATCGACCGCTGGCTGTCGCCGGCGGAACTGGGTGGCATGGTCGGCGCCGCGGTGAAGGTGAAGAAGCCGGGCGAGATCATCGAACCCGTGCAGGAGGGCGGACGCGTCGTGCTCTTGAAGATCATGGACCCGGCGAAGGACACCTCCTCCACGAAGACGCCGCCGCCGTCGCCCGACGCGGTGAAATTGGCGCAGATCGTCATCAAGGTGCGCCCTGCGACCGAGGACCTGCGCAAGCAGTACAAGGAGGCGAAGGAGATCGCCGCGCGCGCACAGGCGGTTGGACTGTCGAAGGCGGCGACCGAGAAGGGTCTGGCCACGACCAGGACCGGCTACTACGACCAGAACAACAGCCCGCCGCAGCTGTTCGCGACGCCGGAGGCCGCCGACTGGGGCATGTCGGCCAAGAAGGGCGCGGTCAGCCCGGTGTTCGAGGGGCAGGACGAATTCGTGGTGGTCAGCGTCAGCATGCAGCACCCGGCCGGCCCGCCGTCGCGCGACGAGGTTGGCGAGCAGCTCAAGCTGATCGCCGACGCCGAGCACCGCGTGGACCTGGCCAAGCCGAGAGCGGACCAGCTCGCCGCGGCCCTCAAGTCGGGCAGGACGCTGGAGGACGCGGCCAAGGCGGCCGGGCTGACCGCGACCGCCATCCAGACCAACCTGCAGCAGCCCGATCCGCGCCTGTCCGGCGCGCCGGACCTGCTCGGCATGCTGTTCGTGGCACCGCGCGGGAAGCTGCTGGGACCGGTGCGAAGCTCGCAGGGCTGGCTGTTCGCGCGGGTGGACGGCACGACGAGCGCGCCGGACACGCTGTTCAACGACCAGATGCGCGGCCAGCTCACGAACGAGATCCTCCAGAAGCGCCAGCGTTCGTTCTTCGACGGGTTCGTCGAGAAGCTGCGTGCGTCCGCGCAGGTCACCGACCTGCGCAGCGGGCAGGGCAGCAACTACTAGTTGCGGCAGCTGTGACGCGCAGGGGCGCCCCCCCCCGCGACCGGCTTGACGCGTCCGCGGACCGCGTCCGCCGGGGCCGTGCACAGCAGAACAGGAGTGTTCACCGTGCGTCGAGCCACGTGGGTGCTGGTGGCACTGGGACTCGGATGCAGCCTGGGTTGCGGCGGGACACATCGTGCGAACGCGCCGGTGGCGGGCACGGTCCAGCTCTTGATGCGGGACATCGCCTGGGCGCACGGGCAGTACTTCCTGCTCTACGACCCCGGCTTCGGATCGGTCTACGACATCCAGGAATCGAGCGTCCGGCTGTGGCTGGACGATGGCAATGCCAGCAACGACGTGGGCACGATCGCCGGAATGGCGGTGCTCGACCCGGATGGTGCGATGCAGCTACCGCTGAGCACGCAACAGGCCGCGGCCGCGGTGCATGGTCGGTTCAATCTGCTGAGCCCGGGTCCCGACGCGGACTACGAGACCCTCGAGAACGTGTACGCGTTCCATGACACGGTCTTCAAGGTCATCCGGTTGCGGCAGCCGATCAACGTGCAGGCGAGCCAGACGCTTGCGGTGACCTACCTGGCCTCGCCCATCGTGGGGCCGGGCCATGCGCTGGGGGCCGCGATCTCGGTGGGTGGCCGGATCATCAGCTCACCCGACCCTGACTCGGGGTCGATGGTGCTCAAGCTGCTGCGCGTCCCGCGCCAGTTCGAGTCCCCCGCGCTGGACGGCATCCACTACGACAATACCACGCCGTTCGCCGTGGTCCGCGAACTGGAGCTGAAGAACGTTTACAACCTGGGTGCGTTCGACATCGACCCTGCGTCGCTCAGCCTGAGCGTGAGCCTGGGCCAGACCGATCCGCCGGTCACCGGTTCGAACGGGATCCCGTTCCTCGAGCTCCTTGGGCTCGACAGCTGGGATGAACGCAACCCGGTCGCGGTCCGCGGGCACGACGGTCGCCTGGACGCCATCGGTTACAACCTGCAGACGCGCGCCTGGGTGGACTATGTGAACGGCGTACTGTTCCTGCCCGACGCCCGCCCGTTCGCGCCGCGCCTGGATGCAGCCCACCCGTTCGATCGCTTCCTCGACGGGCAGGTGAACCGTCGGCAGCGGCTTGGCCAGCCGGGCGCACCGAACCCGGGGGGCCTCGATATCTACGAACTCTTCAACCCGCGCAATCCGGACGCCCAGTGGCACTTCAGCATCCGGTTCGCGGCGCCGGCCGGGACGCGGTGACAACACAAGAACGAACCGGGCGGCTCCCGCACGGGGCCGCCCGTTCGTGTGTCCTGGTTGACGCTATTGGATCGGCTTGTTGTCGTTGCTCTTCGGCGGTGCGGGAGGAGGCTCGCGCTCGAGCTCGTCGCCGATCTCGCGCTGGGCCTTCTTGAACTCCCGGATCGCCTGGCCGAAGCCGCGCGCCATCTTGGGAATCTGGCTCGGTCCGAACAGCAACAGGATCACGAGCACGATGAGCATCACTTCTGTTCCACCGAAGTTCACTTGAGTCCCTCCGCGTTACACGCCTCGCAGGTCAATGCTCCATCTGGAGCCGGCTTCGATCGCTGCCCACCAGCACAGAGACGTCCGCCAGATCCGAGTTCCACTCCTGGCGCACGAGCGGCGGCCCCCCCAGATAATGAGCTACTTCCTCGGCCAGTGAAAGGTCGGACGTGCGCGCGACCACGAACGACTCAAAATAGTCGCCGCGATCTGCATTGCGGACCTCCGTGACCTGGAATCCGCCCGCTCGCAGCCAGGCCGCGACCCGCGTCCCCACACCGGGTTCGCCCGATCCGTTGAGAACCTGCACGCGAACGACGTGCCGCCCCGTGCGTCGCGCGCCGCGATTGCTGCGACCGAACACCGTCCAGCCCCACGAAACCAGGAGCACGACCACCAACAGCGCGACCAGGACGATCCCGGCGCGCGTGGCGCTACTGCCGCCGCGCGCCATGCGGACCTCCCGAGCGGGTGCGAGGGGCGGTCCGCAACGCGCGCGTGCCGCGTGCCGGGGCGGCCAGCGTGACGATGGCGCGGCGCAATCGCTGCCACGTGTCGGCGAGTGACTCCGGCAGCACGCGCGTCTGCGCGACCGCCGGCATGAAGTTCGTGTCGCCGTTCCAGCGTGGCACGATGTGCAGGTGAAGGTGGCCGGGGAACCCGGCGCCGGCGACAGCCCCCACGTTGAGTCCGTAGTTCATGCCGTGCGGCGCGTACTCGGCGGCGAGTGCGCGCTCGGCCAGCGCAACCAGATCAAGAACATCCGTCCGCTCCCCTGGCGTGAGCTCGTGGAACTGTCCCGCGTGGCGCTCCACCGCCACCATGAGGTGCGCGCTCGCGTAGGGGTAGCGATTGAGCATGAGCAGCGCGTGCGGATTGCGCGCCAGCACGAGGTCCCGCCGGTCGGCGCGCGCGGCAGCGACGGCGCAGAACAGGCACGCCTTCGCGGCATCCGGCGCGTCGGCGTTCCGCAACCAGCTCATGCGCCACGGCGCCCACAGCCGGTCGAGCCCGGCGGCACGGGGAGCCGATCGGCTCCCGGCGCGACGCTTGCCACCCGCTCCCGTCATGCCTCGCTCCCGCGCCGCAGCGCGAGCCACGCCTGCTCGGCCTCGGCCAGCTGGTCCGGCGTGTTGATGCCGAGCAGCTCGCGCGCGTCGGGTGCGCACCACACGCCCGCCCGCGCGCCGCGCGCTTGCAGCAACGACACGGTGTCGGTCAGGTAGTACTCGCCCTGCGAATTGTTCGCGGTCAGCGACGACAGCACGCCCGAGAGCGCGGCGTGGTCGAACGCGTAGATGCCGGAGTTGACCTCGTCGATCGCCTTCACCACGGGCGAGGCGTCCTTCTCCTCTACGATTCGTTCGATGCCGTGGCCGTCGCCCGTGCGCACGATGCGGCCATAGCCGGTGGGGTCCGCGAGCCGCATGCTCAACACGGTCACCTGTGCGCCGGACTGCGCGTGGCGCTCGAGCAATGCCGCGAGCGTGCCCGCGGTGAGCAACGGCGTGTCGCCGCACACCACCAGCACGGTGCCACGAAACCCGCCCAGGGCCGGCTCGGCCATCATGCAGGCGTGTCCCGTGCCGCGCTGCTCCGCCTGGATCGCCCACTCGAGGTGCGGGTGGTCCGCGAACGTGGCCTGCACGCGCTCACGCTGGTGGCCGATCACGACCACCGTGCGCGCGACACCCAGTTCGTCGAGCGTGTCGAGCACGTGCCCGAGCAGGGGCTTGCCTGCCATCACGTGCAGCACCTTGGCAAGGTCGCTGTTCATGCGCTTGCCCATGCCGGCGGCGAGCACCACCGCCGCGACGTCCGGATGTCGAACACTCAACGTGGCCTCCACGGGAAGTTGTCGATCAAACGCGCCGGTCCGACGTGTGCCGCCACGGCCACGAGCGCTGGCCCGCGCACCAGCTTCAACGGCTCGAGCGTCTCGGGCGCAACGAGCGCGATGTAGTCCTCGCGCACGAGCGGATAGCCGTCCCACTCGCGGCGGATGGCAGCCGCCAGCCGCTGCGCGTTCTTCTCGCCGCCGCGCATCAGGATCCACGCCGCCGCCAGCCCCTGCGACAGCGCTACCGCCTGCTGGCGTTCAGCGTGCGACAGGTACGCATTCCGGCTGGAGAGTGCCAAGCCGTCCTCTTCACGCAGCGTGGGTCCGCGCCGCACGACGACCGGCAGCAACAGGTCGGCGCACATGCGTTCAAGGATGAGCGCCTGCTGGGCGTCTTTTTGGCCGAGCCACAACAGGTCCGGCTGCACCGCGTTGAGCAGGCGCGCGACGACGGTGGTCACGCCGGTGAAGTGCCCGGGACGCGAGGCACCCTCGAGCACTTCCGACAGTCCGTCCACGTACACGCGCGTGCGATCGCCCGGCGGGTAGATGTCGGACACCGCTGGCTCCCACACCACGTCCACGCCCTCGGCTTCCAGTAGCGCGCGGTCGCGCGCCGTGGGCCGTGGGTAGCGGGTGTAGTCCTCGTTCGGCGCGAACTGGAGCGGGTTCACGAAGATGCTCACCACCACGCGCTCGGCCGAGCGCCGTGCCAATCGCACCAGCGACACGTGCCCCTCGTGCAGCGCGCCCATGGTGGGCACGAACGCGACGCGCTCGCCGCGCGCACGCAGCGGCACGAGCGCGGTGCGGAGCGAGGCGATGGAGCGCGCGCGAACCATGCGCGTCCGTGCGCGGGGCTGCAGGCGTTTCGCCAACTAGTAGCTTTCCGCGTCGGACGGGAAGCGCCGCGCCTTGACGTCGGCCACGTAGCGCGCGAACGCGTCGCGCGTGGCGTCGCCCAGTTCGGCGTAGCGGCGCACGAACTTCGGCGTGTGCCCGTGGTAGAGCCCGAGCAGGTCGTGCGTGACCAGCACCTGGCCGTCGCACTGGACGCCGGCGCCGATACCGATGGTGGGGATGTGCAACTCGCGCGACACCGCCGCGCCGAGCCGAGCCGGGATGCCCTCGAGCACGAGCGAGAAGCAGCCCGCGGCCTCGAGCAAGCGAGCGTCGTCGATCAGCCGCTCCTGATCCGCCTCGCCCCGCGCCTGCACCTTGTAGCCGCCGAACGCCAGCACCGACTGTGGGGTGAGCCCGAGGTGCCCCATGACCGGGATGCCGGCCTCGACGATGCGCCGCACCGCCTCGACCACGCGCGCGCCGCCCTCGAGTTTGATGGCGTCGGCGCCGCCCTCTTGCACGAGCCGACCGGCGTTCATGACCGCTTGCTCGGCGCTGGCCTGGTAACTCATGAACGGCATGTCGCCCACGACCATGGCGGACGGCTTGGCGCGCGTCACGGCGAGCGTGTGATGCAGCATGTCGTCCATCGTCACCGGCAGCGTGCTGTCGTAGCCCAGCAGCACGGTGCCCACGGAGTCGCCCACCAGCAGGATCTCGACCCCCGCCTGGTCGGCGAAGCGCGCGGTGGGAAAGTCATACGCGGTCACCACCGTGATCGGCTCGCCCTTGCGCTTCAACGCCACGATGGCTGGCGCAGTGATCTTGGCGCGCGGAGCGCCCGCGCCCACCTTGGCCTCGCCACTCATACCGGGCCGCCTTTCTCCAGGGGCGCGTAGTACATCGTGCCCTGGCGGTGCGAGAGGATGCGCTGCAACAGGTCCTCGAAGTCGTCGGGCTGGTTCACGAAGTCGATCCGGTTCGTGTTCACCACCAGCAGCGGCGTCTCGGTGTAGTGGAAGAAGTAGTGGTTGTACGCCTCGTTCAGCCGTTCGATGTAGCTCTTGTCCATGTCCTTCTCGAACGACCGGTTGCGCCGGGTGATCCGCTCCATGAGCGTGTCCGCGTTCGCTTGCAGATAGACGACCACGTCCGGCTTCACCACGTCGAGCTCGAGCCAGCCGACCAGACGCTCGTACAGCGCCAGTTCCTTGTCCACCAGGTTGAGGCTGGCGAAAATGCGATCCTTCTGGAACAGGTAATCGGCCACCAGCTTATCGCTGAACAGCTCGGTCTGCCGCAGGTTCCGTTGCTGCTGGTAGCGGCTGAACAGGAAGTGCATCTGGGTCTGGAACGCGTACCGCGTGCGGTCGCGGTAGAAATCCTTGAGGAACGGATTGTCGTCGACCTCCTCGAGCACCAGCTGGGCCGACAGCCGGTCCGACAGCATCCGCGTCAGACTCGTCTTGCCCGCGCCGATCACGCCCTCGATGACCAGGTAGCGGTTCTCGCCGACGCTCACGCGCGCCGCCTCCCGGCCGTCCCAGGCCGTCCCTGGCCACCCTCGTGCGAGATCAGTTCCAGAGTCGCGAGCCGTGCTTCACCAGTGGGCGCGCACCGAGTCGCTGCAGCAGCGCGAGCATGGTCTCGCCCGTGACCGGGTGCAGCAGCAGCGGTTCCAGCTCGACCAGCGGCACCAGCACGAACGACCGCTTGGTCATCTCCGGGTGCGGCAGCTGGAGATCGTCCTCGTCGAGCACGGCATCCTCGTAAAGCAGCATGTCGAGGTCGAGCGTGCGCGGGCCCCAGCGCTGCGAGCGCACGCGTCCCAGCCGGCGTTCGATCAGCA
>JAYVCN010000451.1:0-11109 GCA_043749875.1 Candidatus Eiseniibacteriota bacterium
GGGAGCACTGACTCGTGTGCGCAGGGCAGTTGCCACCGCAGGCGTGGTGGGCTGGGCCCTGTTTGAGAGTGGGGCCGCTTGCGGGGTCCCCGCGAACAAACAGGGCCCTGCCTGCCGCGCCGGCTCGGAGACACCCCCGGCGACGGCAGAACCGAAGCAGTCTCCGTTGAGGCGAAAGGCGGCGGGGGTGTGTGTGGAGGCGGGGCCTGATCAGGGAATTGCGGCGGTGAGGACTTCGGGCTCGCCAGCGGTCACCAGGACGTCGTCCTCGATGCGGATGCCGCCGAACTCCATGAGGCCGTCGACGCGATCCCAGCGCACGGCGTCGCGGTGGCGTTCGCGCAGCGCGGCGTCTTGAAGTAACGCGGGGATGAAGTAGACGCCGGGCTCGACCGTCATCACGTAGCCCGGCTCGAGCGGCAGGTCGGTGCGCAGCATGCTGAGTCCCGGCCGGTCGCTGCGGGTGCGCCCGGGCAGGTAGCCGCTCGCGTCGCGCACGCCCAGCCCCACCATGTGGCCAAGCCCATGCGGAAAGAACAGTGCGTGCGTGTCGCGCTCCACCAGCGACTCGGGAGCGCCCACCAGGATCCCGAGCGACACCAGGCCCTCTGCGAGCTCAAGCGCGGCTGAGAGATGTAGGTCACGCCACTCCGCGCCGGGGCGGCAGCGGGCGATGGCATGCTGCTCGACGCGCTGCACCAGTGCGTGCAGCGAGCGGAAGAAGCCGTCGTCTCCGCCGGGCAGCCGATAGGTGCGGGTGACGTCGGCCGTATAGCGGCCCACCTCCGCGCCGGCGTCCACCAGCACCACGTCGCCCGGCTGCGCGCGCCGGCTGCTCGGGGTGAAGTGCAGCACGGCGGCATTGCTGCCCACGGCGACGATGCTGCCGTAGCCGGTGCGGTCGCCACCCGCGCGCATGAACGCCAATTCCATCTCGATCTGCAGCTCGCGTTCCGAGACGCCGGTCTTGAGCGCCGAGACCAGCGCTTTGAACCCCGCCGCGGTGGATTCGCATGCCTGGCCGAGCAGGGTGAGCTCGTGCGCGTCCTTGCGCCGGCGTGCGTGCAGCAATTGCTCCCGTAGCGCTGCCGCACGCACCTCGTCGCCGCTCAAACCGGGCACGCCGCAGCCCAGCATCAGCACCGGACGGCCGCGGCGCGCGGCCAGCCAGCCCGCGAGCTCGTGCAGCGGTGTGCCGAGGGCTTGCGTGCGGCCTTCCCACACGCGCTCGGCCTGCGTCACCGTGGGCACGAAGTCGGTCCAGCCGAGGCCGGGGTCGAACGCCAGCACCGAGTCGGGTGACTCGTGGCCCGCGAGCCAGAAGTATTCGCTGTGCGCCATGTACGGGTAGGTCTGGTCGGCGCCACCCGGGATGTGGATGACGGGGCCCGAGCCGATCAGCACGATCTCATCGCGGAGTGCCCACGCGGCGGCGGCGCGTTCGCGCCGTTCCTGCAGGAAGTCAGACATGAGGCGGCACTCTACAACTCAACCGCCGCGATTCACCAGCGCAGGGGCACGCGCACCGTGCCGCGCGCCGGTACGTCGACTGTGTGGCGCAGCTCGCGGTGCTCCGGGCGCCAGGCGTGCACCACGTAGTGGCCGGCCGGCAGGTCCGGCAGTCGCCAGTCTCCGGCAGAGTCCGGTTGCGTGAACGCATGGTTCGGGGTGACGACGATGAACGCGGACATGGCCGGGTGGATGTCACAGCGCAGCGCCACCACGCCCGTGCTGTCGAACCGGAGCGTGTCGGCCCGGCCCGGTGCGCGCTTGCCGAGATCGAACGCGCGCGCGGGCGAGACGCTGAAAGGCCCATGCCAGACATGG
Source organism: Candidatus Eiseniibacteriota bacterium (assembly GCA_043749875.1). GTDB lineage: Bacteria > Eisenbacteria > RBG-16-71-46 > RBG-16-71-46 > RBG-16-71-46 > JAIOPA01. Next base: position 1,828 of record JAYVCN010000451.1, read on the forward strand.
TCCAGGTTGCGAATCACCAGCGCGCTCCCGGCGGTGATCGCGATGACGTGCGGCTGGTAGCGCCGCCCCGACTCGATGATGAGCGGCAGCGGTGGCGGCGGGCGTCGATGCCGGAGCCAGCGCGACGGGGGCCGGGAGAGCTGGCGTTCGGTTTTCTCAGGCACCCGCTCGAGCCAGATCACCGTGTCCCGCGCGCGCGCGCGGCGAGCGTCCGGCGATCGCCCCAGAGCAACGCTGCCGTTCAGCGCCCCGGCCGCGGCGGACGACGCGCTCAGCGCCAACAGCATCGCGGCGAGGAATCGTCTGGGCATCGGACGCGTGGGACTCATGGGCTCCGCTGGGCTCAAAATGGCGTGAACGATGCGGGCGATTGGAGGGATCGCCTCAAGTCGTGCGTGCGACCTCGCTCTGTAGCGCGAGAAAGTTGCCCTCGCTGTCGTGAAACTCTGCCATCCACAGGTCGGTCTTCGCCAGTGGCGCCAGGAAGTGCGGCTCACCGACGAATCGGACGCCGCGCTCGACGAGCGTCCGATGCGCCTGAGAGATGTCGGCCACCTCGTAGTAGAGCGCGGACGCGGGATGATCGAACTCGGGTGACTCCGCTCGCGCCAGCATGAGCCGCGTGCCGCCGATGTCGAAAAACGCCAGTGGTCCGGTGCTGAACAGGTGGCGCAGTCCGAGCACGTCGCGGTACCATGCCGTGGCGCGTTCGACGTCGTGCACGTTCACGGCGACCTGCGCGAGTCGGCGAAGCATGGCATCCGGCGGCATGGACGGTCCTCCTCAACGGTCGGTGCGTGGAATCGACGGGGCGCTGTCGCTTCGTGCAGAACCCTGACAGGAATTGGCCCTCAGCGTCCAGCGTCCAGCGTCGCGTGCCGCGTTCGGCCGCGGGCCCGAGGCGTCAGGCGCTCGCCGACTGGCGCGGATCTCGGCGCGGACACCGGCGTCACGGCGCGTGCCCGGTGCCGTAGGATGGGCACACCCCCACCCGGACCCGAGGAGGTTCCATGGACGAGCGTCGTTTCGAGACCGCCACGCTGGCGGGCGGTTGTTTCTGGTGCCTGGAGGCCGTGTTCGAGCGGCTGCGCGGCGTGCAGCGCGTGGTCTCCGGCTACGCCGGCGGCAGCAGCGAACAGCCGAGCTACGCTGATGTGTGCAGTGGCCGCAGCGGGCATGCCGAGGTGGTGCAGATCACATTCGATCCGGCCGAACTTGGGTTTCGCGAACTGCTCGAGTTGTTCTTCGTGTTTCATGACCCGACCACGCTCAACCGTCAGGGCGCGGATGCGGGAACGCAGTATCGCTCGGCGATCTATTTCCACTCCGCCGACCAGGAGCGCGTGGCGCGCGAGGTCATCGCCAAGTTCACCGCGGACCGCGTCTACGACGCGCCGATCGTCACCGAGCTGGCCCCGCTCGCGGCATTCTACCCGGCCGAGCAGTACCACCAGGGTTACTACCAGCAGAACGCGGAGCAGCCCTATTGTCGCGCCGTCATCGCCCCCAAGGTGGCGAAGCTTCGGGCGCAGTTCGCGTCGCGGCTGCGGGCGGAGCCGGCCGGGCGCTGACGCACCCCGGCCGCGCCGCGCTTGACCGGGCTCGGGCCCGCGCGGAAACTCCTGCTCCGCGGCCCCCCGCCGCGCGTGACGCCCCATCGCGCCGGATCGAGTCCAACATGTCCACGCACGTCCACGACGCCCGCAGGCTGCCACGCTTCGCGTGGCTGTCAGCGCTGGCGGCGCTGGTCACCATCGGGCTCAAGACCTGGGCTTGGGCGCTCACCGGCTCGGTCGGGCTGCTCTCGGACGCGCTCGAGTCGCTGGTGAATCTGGCGGGCGCCATGCTGGCGATCGCCATGCTCACCGTGGCGGCCCGGCCGGAGGACGACGACCACCCCTACGGCCACGACAAGGCCGAATACTTCTCGAGCGGCGCCGAGGGCGCGCTCATCCTGATCGCCGCACTCGGCATCGCCGCCTCCGCGGTGCATCGCCTGATGCTCCCGCGCGGGCTCGAGCAGGTCGGCCGTGGACTCGGGCTGTCTGCGCTCGCCGCGCTCGTCAACCTCGTCGTGGCGCTCATCATCCGGCGCGCCGGCCGCCAGCATGGCTCGGTCACGCTCGAGGCCAACGCGCGCCACCTGCTCACGGACGTGTGGACGTCGGCGGGCGTGCTCGTCGGCGTCGCGGCCGTCTCACTCACCGGACGGCGGTGGCTCGACCCGGTGGTCGCGCTGCTCGTGTCCGCGAACATCGTGTGGACCGGGCTCGCGATCATGCGCCGTGCGGTGACCGGGCTCATGGACTCCGCGCTCCTGCCTGCCGAGCAGGCCGTGCTGCGAGCCGCGCTCGCACCGCACGTCGTCGAACCGGTGCAGGTGCACGCGCTGCGTTCACGCCAGTCGGGCGCACGCCGGTTCGTGTCGCTGCACGTGCTGGTGCCCGGCGACTGGAGCGTGCAGCGCGGGCACGAACTGCTCGAACGCATCGAGGCGGACATCCGCGTCGCGATCCCCAACGCCAGCGTGCTCACGCACCTCGAGTCGCTCGACGACCCGGCGTCGTGGGAGGACATCCCGCTCGATCGCGGCCGTCCGCCCCGGGCCGCGAGGTGAGCCCGCCGCCTCCGGTCGCCGCGTTCGCCGCTCCACCCGTGCTGGTGTCGATGGCCACGGCCGTGCCGCCGCACGCCGTGCCGCAGACGGAGGTGCGTGCGCTCGTCGCCCGCATGTTCGCCGGCAGCGAGGCGGGCAGCACGCGGTTGCTCCAGGTCTTCGACCACTCGGGAATCGCCCAGCGCCATTTCTGCATGCCGCTCGAGTGGTACATGACCGAGCGAACGTTCGCGGAGCAGAACGCGCATTATCTCGAGCACGCGCTGGCGCTGGGGACGACCGCGGCACAGCGCGCGCTGGAGCGCGCGGGACTGGCCGCCACCGACCTCGACCACGTGCTGTTTCTTTCCAGCACCGGCATCGCCACGCCGAGCCTCGACGCACACCTGTCGCTGGCGTTGGGTTGCCGCCCGGATTGCAAGCGCACGCCGGTGTGGGGGCTCGGCTGCGCGGCCGGTGCGGCGGGACTCGCGCGGGCGCGCGACCTGGCGCTGGCCGATCCGCGCGCGCGTGTGCTGGTGGTGGCGGTCGAGCTCTGCAGCCTGACATTCCGGCGCGAGGATCTCGACAAGCGCAATCTCGTGGCCGCATCATTGTTCGCGGATGGTGCGGCCGCCCTGTTGGTGCAGGGTGCCGCGGCCGCGCCGCCGCCACGCACGCCGCATCGGGCACTGGAGCTGCTCGCATCCTCGAGCACGCTGTGGCCGGACACGCTCGGGGTCATGGGCTGGACGGTGAGCGCGCGTGGCCTGCACGTGGTGTTCTCGCGCGACATCCCGGCCATCGTGCGCGAGCGCGTCCGACCCGGTATCGATGCGTTTCTTGAGAAACACTCGCTTTCGCTCGTGCAGATCCAGCACCTGGTCGCGCACCCGGGCGGCGCCAAGGTGCTGGCCGCCTACGCCGAGGCGCTCGGCAGACCGAAAGAATCGTTCGCTCACGCCTACGAGGTGCTGAGCACGCACGGGAACATGTCGTCGCCCACCTGCCTGTTCGTGCTCGAACGCTTCCTGACTGCGAATGGCATCGGGGCTGGTGAACACGCGCTCGTCTCGGCGCTTGGCCCTGGGTTCTCGGCCGAATACGTGCTGGCGCGCGGGGCGGGGGAGTGAGCGCTGCGCTCCCGTGCGGGCCGCTCGTGGCCTACCTCGTGGTGCTCGCAGCACAGCGCTTCGGTGAACTCGCGCTGTCGCGGCGAAATCTCGTCCGGCTGCGCGCGCTTGGTGCCCGAGAGGTCGCCGCTGGCCACTTCCCGCTGTTCGTCGTGCTGCACGCGCTCTACCCCGTGGCGCTGGTCGTGGAGGTGCTGCGCGGCGCGCGTCCGGGTCCCGGCTGGCCACTGTGGCTCGTGGCGTGGCTCGCGGCGCAGTCGCTGCGCGTGGCCGCCATCGTCGCGCTCGGCGAGCGCTGGAACGTGCGCATCGTGGTGCTGCCGGGGGTAGCGCCCGTTCGCCGTGGCGTCTACCGCTGGCTCGCGCACCCCAACTACCTGGCGGTGGCGCTCGAGTTCGTGGCCGCGCCGCTCATGTTCGGCGCGTGGCGGACGGCGATCGCGGCGTCGCTCTTCAACGCGGTTGCGATGGCGGTACGCATCCCCGCTGAGGTGCGCGCTTTGCGCGAGGCGGGCGGGTCGCGGCCTTGACAACAGAAACCCGGCGCCGAGGGAATCGGCGCCGGGTCGGAACTGCGAAACGAGAAGGACTAGTGGAAGCGCGCCTTGAGGCTGCCCCACGTGGTCTTGCTCACGGGAACCGGAGCCGCCGGGTTGATCGACTCGAGGAAAAGCACGGCGTTGCAATAGCCGTGATCCGATCCGGCCAACGGCGTGTCTTCCCAAGCCATCCACCACGAGCCGACGTTGATGCCCGTGCCGGCGTACGTCAGCGCCTGAGCGTTGCCACCATTGCGCGCGTCCTGCTGGAAGAACGTGCCGCCGGGGCCCTGGAGGTAGAAGGCGAAATCGTTGCGGTCGGCGCCAAGGTAGGTGTTGGTGCCCTGAAACGTCGCCGTGGCGTCAAACAGGTTCACCACCACGCGAACAGGCGCGGTGCGGAATGAAGCCGTTGCGAACCAGCCCGCGCCAGCGAAACCTGGGAACACCTGGAACAGGGTCGGCACGCCAGCGCTGGCATTGTAGATACCGATGGTGTTGCTCGCCGCGTTCCCCGACAGTTCGATCTGGAAGGTGAACGTGGAGTTGTTCGACACGGTCGCGGCCCAGCGCTGCACGGCGTTCTGGTCCGTGAGCACGTTGATGCTCTCGCCCTGGCTGTTCAGGTAGCCCTGCAGGCAGCCACCGACGACGGGAACCTGGGGCGAGCGCAGCGCGGCCGAGGCGGTACCAACGACCGCAACCAGCGCAATCAATCCAACGAGAATCGTAGCGACACGCTTCATGTGCAACCCTCCTCAAGGTGTTCAGCTGCGATGTTCCCGGAACGTGGTCCGCCCTTAGGATGCATGTGCGAACCCCGTCTCCCGGGAGAGACGCGATTCGCTCGAACCGGGCACACTCGCTGGCGGAGGGGGGCCGGGATAGTCGTGTCCCGGAGCCAGACGCTTGTGCTCTCCCACGAAGCGACAATAACTGGCCGAGGCTTCAATTGGAATGGCAAAATGCACGATTGTGGTACTAACGTCTGGACTTGAAGTGGGCCGGGGGACGGCCAAATCGCTTGCGAAGACTGGACTTTTGACGGGGTGGCCTGCGCAGCCCTCAAGCGTGAAGGTGGTACCAAGGTGGGGGACAACCGCTTGCGAGGGTCCGCTCACACCCCGGGCGATCGGAGTTCGTTCCGGGTGAACACCCCGGGCGCCCGGGCGTACAGTCCCCACTTCACAGCCCGCCTCCGTTCGCGCAGGATGGTGGCATGACCACTCTCCCCCCGGTACCGCCCGTCCCCCCGGACGATGAGGACGACGCCCGCGCCTCCGCAGCGGCCGCCGAGTTCAACGACGCGCTCGAGGCATTCGAACACGACCAGCCGAGCGCCCTGGCGGGAGGACTCAAGCCCGCGCGCGGGGCCGCACCCGCACTTCGGGTAGGACTGCGCATGTCCTGCCGCATCGTGGCGGTGAGCGGTGACTCGCTGCTGCTCGACATCGGCGGCCGCAGTGAGGCGGTGGCGGACGCCGGCGAGTTCCGCGCCGACGATGGCACGCTCACGGTGGCGGCAGGGGAGACGGTGGAGTTGTTCGTGGTCGAAGCCGGCGATCAGGTGGTGCTGGCGAAGTCCGCACGCAGCCGATCGCGCGGCTCGCTCGAGAGCGTGCGCCAGGCGCGGACGGCGGAGTTGCCCGTGCGCGGCAGGGTGACGGCCGTCAACACCGGCGGCCTCGCCGTCGAGATCGATGGCGTGCGCGCGTTCTGTCCGCTGTCGCAGATCGACATCGCGCACGTCGAGGATCCCGCGCCGTTCGTCGGACGCGTGCTGGAGTTCCTCGTCACCGAGGTCGACGAATCGCGCCAGCGCGTTGTGCTATCGCGCCGTCGATTGCTCCAACGCGAGCAGGCCAGCATCGCGCGTGAGCGGCTCGCCGCACTCGCGCCCGGGCAGGAGCACGAGGGCACGGTCACGCGCCTCGAGCCATTCGGAGTGTTCGTGGACCTGGGCGGGCTCGAAGGCATGGTGCATGTGTCCGAGCTCTCGCACGCGCGAGTGACGCACCCGCGCGACGTGGTGGCGCTTGGGGACAGGGTGCGCGCCAAGGTGCTGCGTGTGGAGGCCGGCAAGGATGGCCGGCCGCGGGTCGCGCTGTCGTTGCGTGCGGCGGCCCCGGATCCGTGGGAGACGACGATCCAGCGCTTCACGCCCGGGGCGCGGGTCTCGGGCGTGGTGGTGCGGCTCGCGGAGTTTGGAGCGTTCGTCAACCTGGCGCCGGGCGTGGATGGCCTGGTGCACGTGTCGCAGGTCAGTGAGCGGCGCATCCAGCACGTGCGCGAGGTGCTGTCGCCGGGACAGGCCGTGGAAGTGATGGTGCTGGCGGTCGAGCCCGAGCGACGGCGCATCTCGCTGTCGATCAAGGACGCCGCGGCGGACGCGCTGCCGATCGCACCCTCGCGTGTGAGCCGTACAGAGCTCGCAGCACCGCTCGCGTCATCGCGTCCGGCGTCCGCGCCCGCGCCCTCGGGCCGTACAGAGCGCGCGCCCTCGCGCCCGGCGTCAGCGGCCGCCCGAGCCGCCCGCCCCGAGCGCCCATCGTCCGCCCCCGCCCGCACGGGTCGTGGCGAGCGGCCGAAGTCCGCGGGCTCACGCGGGGGCCGCGCGTCGGATCGAGCGGCCGAGTCGGAGTCCTGGCAGCGACCGGCGCCGCCGGTGGACGACTCCCCCACGCTGATGCAGCTGGCGTTCCGCCGCGCCCGCGAGGCAGCAGAGCGGCGCAAGGACAAGGAGAAGTAGAGTCGCGCCCCCTGGCGCAACAGCGCGAGCCGAGCTTCGGCTGGCGCGGCCGTGCCGCAGCGATTCCGGAGGTTCGACGTGGGTGGTCTGGTCATCGTGCTCGTGCTCGCGGTGGGTGCACTCGTGGCGTGGGGGCAGCTCTCCCGGCGTACCGCGCGCGTGCACGACGCCTCCGGCCATTCGGTCGGTGGCGCCGAGGCGGGTCGCACGGCGCTCATCGCCGCGGGCCTGGTGCTGGTGCTCCTGTCGTTGGGGACCACATTCCGCGTCGTGCCCGTCGGACACGGGCTGGTGGTGTTCAACACGCTCTCCAAGCAGTTCTCCCTCGCCACGGAGGGCATCACGTTCGTGCCGCCGTTCGTGAGCGTGACCCAGCTCTACGACCTGCGCCGGCAGGAGTACACGATGTCGAGCACGACCGGCGAGGGGCGCAAGGCCAGCATCGACGATTCCATCTGGTCGCCGACGAGCGAGGGATTGCAAGTCGGCATCGATCTCACGGTCTGGCATCACGTGGACCCCAGGCGGCTCATCACCATCCACCAGACCATCGGCCCGGACTACGAGGAGAAGGTCATCCGCCCCGCGGTGCGCTCGGTGATCCGGCTGGTGATCTCGGAATACCCGGTCATGGATGTGTACTCGCAGAAACGAGCGGCGATCCAGGACGAGATCAACGCCAAGATCAAGCTGCTCGTGCAAAAGGACGGATTCTTGATCGATGAGGTCGTCCTGCGCGACGTACGCTTCACGCCCGAGTTCACCAAGGCGATCGAGGCCAAGACCATCGCGCAGCAGTCCGCCGAGCAGATGAAGTACACGCTCGAGAAGGAGCAGAAGGAGGCCGAGCGCAAGGTCATCGAGGCGCGCGGCCGCGCCAATGCCATCGAGGTCATCAACCAGGCGCTGGCGCAGAATCCCAACTATATCAAGTACCTGTACGTGGACAAGCTCTCGGACAAGATCTCGGTCATCGTCTCCGACCAGAACACGATCATGGACCTGAAGGGCATCCTGGACAGCCACCACAAGTAAGCGGGCCGCACGCCCCGCGCTCGGAGGTGGTCATGCGGCTCCACCGGCGCGCACGACGACGGCGCTGGCGTGGCGATCGGCTGCGCGGCAGCAGTCCTGGTCGGGGAGGCCAGGCAGAAGCCCCGGCGCACCGTCCGGGTGGTGCTGCTGGCGAACGGGGAGTTCCGGGGGAATGCCGCGCGCACCTACGTCCGCGACCATTCCACCGTGCTGGTGTGGCTGGCGGCGGACCTCGAGGCCGGGTCGGGCCGGGCCCCGCTCGGGCGGACGATCGAGCGGCGCTGGCCAGGGACGGAAATCGGCGTCGGGGCCGCCCCCAGGGCGGCAGGGCAGCCGTTCAACCGAGCCGGGCGCGAGCGGCCGCGCGGGGCGGCGCGGCGACAGCGATCGGGGCTACCGGGCTGCCCCGCGGGCAGGCGTCCTGAGCGCCGCCGCCGTGGGCGGATCCCCGCGCTGATGGTCCCGGTCAGCACTGACACTGCGCGCCGGGGCTGCGAACGCCGGAACCCGCTGCGGGCCAGTGCAATTCCGTGGCGAGGCCGCGGGCAGCCCTGTATCATATTGTAGCCGGTTCGCATCCGGTAAGCTGACATGCCAAGCACGTACCCCGAGGTCCCCCCCCTGCCTCGGATCGGAGCGTGTGACAACAACGTGGATGGCGCCAACGCCCCCCAGCCAGGACACCTCGCCCATGCCATCGCGCAGTGCCCGTCGGTTCGCTTCCGCCATGCTGCCCCGCGGCTTCGCCCGCGTGGGTGCTGGGCTCGCCGTCGGCCTGCTCGTCCTCGGTGCGACTGCGGCGCATGCGCTCCCACTGGTCGTGGTGACGAGTTCGCTCGCGGACGGCACCGCCGGCGTTGGGTATTCCGGTGCGATCCAGGCGTCGTCGGGTACCGTGCCCTATGGCTGGACGATCGTCGGCGGCAGCCTGCCGGCCGGCATCGTGCTGGACGGAGGCACAGGAGCGCTGTCCGGTAGCGCGACGCTTGCGGGCACCCGCAACTTCATCGTGCTCGCAACCGATGCGGTCGGCGACACGGCGACGCGCGCGCTCTCGCTCACCATCGCGCCCGCTGCGGCCAGTGCGCTCAGCTTCACAACGGGTCCGAGCGCGGTCGTGGCCGGCGTCACGATGACGCCGGCGGTCCAGGTGCGGGTCAGCGACGCATTCGGCAACGCCGTCGCTGGCACGCCGGTGTCCCTGGCGCTGGTCGGCAGTGGCACGCTCAG
>JAYVCN010000452.1:0-3041 GCA_043749875.1 Candidatus Eiseniibacteriota bacterium
GCATCTACCTGATCCGCCTCGCGGATTCTCACGGCGCGAGCCAGTTGCGGCGTGTGACGTTGCTGCAGTAGTCGCCAGTGTCGGCGCGGCTGCCCTGCACGAGGCAGCCGCGCTGCTGTTTTCCAGTCCGCTCTCCGGCCCGGCCGCGGGCTCCGGAGAGCCCCATACAACTCGCACCGCAACCTTGAGAGAAGGGCAACCCCTTGCCGACTTCCCTTCATCGCGGCCGGACTTCGCGCGCCCTGTCCGCGCTGCTCATCGCCAGCCTCGCCACGCGAGCTTCCGGCGCCACGCTCACCGGCGTCGTGCGCAGCAACCTCGGTGTCGGCGTGGCCAACGCCAACATCGACGCCATCGATCAGTGCACCGGCAGCAACATCTTCATCGCGACTGACCTCGCCGCGAGCGATGGCTCGTTCTCCATCGGCGTGCCTAACGGCACCTACGACCTGCACTTCATCCCGCCGGCGGGCAGCACGCTCAGCGCCGGGGACCGCCAGGAATTCGTGGTGACCGGGAACGCAGCCCTCGGGACCATCTCGCTCTCTCCAGGCGCGCTTGTCTCTGGCACGTTGCTGACCCCGACCCTGGGACCGGCGACGGGGATGGGGCTCAAGTTCATCGACGCGGTCACCGGCCACCGCGTGTTTCTCACCAAGAGCACGACCGATGTCGCCGGTCACTGGTCGGTCCGCGTGCCCGCGGGCAGCTGGAACATCGACTTCCGCCCGCCCTCCGGCAGCGCGTTCGCTGACGGGGAGCGCACCGGATTGGTGGTCGGCGCCAGCGACATCGCCGGACTGTCCGATGCACTCAAGAACGGCTTCGTGGTCACCGGCCACGTTCAGAACAGCGCGCTCAACCCGCTCAGCGAGGTGGACCTGAGTGCGTTCAACAAGTGCACTGGCGACGAGGTCCCGAACGCGCACGACAACACCGATGCCGCGGGAAACTTCAGTCTTGTGATGCCGGCCGGAACTTTCACATTCACGATCGATCCGCCGTACTGCGTCGCCTCCGAGGCGACCCGTGTGGTGGACGTGGTCGTGAGTGGCCCACTCAACCTCGGGACGTTCACGCTCCGAAACGCGGTCATGGTCTCGGGCATCGTCCACAATCCCGACGGTTCGCCGATGGTGGATGCACGGGTCAAGTTCTTCGACGTGAGCCTCGCCGGACCGCCCCGGCAGGGCACGGTCCGCGATCACACCAATGCCGCGGGCGCGTTCGCGATCGCGGTTCCCGCCGGCACCTACGACATCAACATCGAGCCTCCGGTCGGGAGCACCGCCCGCGTGCTGCACTTGAGCAGCATGGGGATCACGGTCACTACCAACCTCGGGACCCTGACCACACTTGCCGGAGTGGCCATCTCGAGTCACGTGCAGGGACCGGGCGCCGTGCCGCTCGGGAACGTCAACATCAACGTCGTCGATCACCTGACGGGGGTGGCGCAGCACCTGACACACGATGCCACCGACGCGAACGGGAACTACCGCGTCGTGGTCGCTCCCGGTACGTACGACGTGCAGTACGCCCCGCCCCTGTGCGACGCCCTCGTGCCCGCCTCCATCGATAGCGTGGTGATCGCGTCAACGACGACGCTGGCCACCGCGAACCTCGTCACCGGCATCCACCTCACGGGCACGGTCACCGATGCCTCGCAGGTCCCCGTGAGCGGCGGGGAACTGGATGTGTTTCCGGCGGGCAGCACGCATCAGCTCTTCACACCCGGGGCGCTGACCGCGGCGAACGGCAGCTACGACGTGTTACTCGTCCCCGGGAAGTACGACATCCACTACCTGCCTGCAGCCGGCTCGCGGTTGCGGCCGCGTTCGGTGTCCTATCCTCTCGAATCGACCTCCGCGGCGCTGTCGCCGGTGGTGTTGTCGCCAGGCCTGCTGTTGTCCGGGAACGTGCGCGACGCGAACACGCTGGCGGCACTCGCCGGAGTGCGCATCGAGGTCTATCCCGTGCACAACTCCGCGCCGCTGCTGACGGCGAACAACCAGAGCAGTGCGGCCGGGTCCTTCAGTTTCCCGATCGACAGCGGTCGCTGGGACCTGCGCTACGTTCCGTCGCCGGGAACGAACTACGCTGCGGCGTGGCGGACTGGCGTGCTGGTGAGCGCGGACCTGGCGCTCACGATGCAGTCGCTCGCGCCCACCTCGACCGCGGTGGCTCCGCCCGTCGCCAGCGCACTCGAGCTGGCGCCACCGGAACCGAATCCTGCCCGGGGTGAGGTCCGTTTCCAGTTCCGCGCCGCGCACGGTGCAGCCCAGCTGTCGGTGTGGGACGTCTCCGGGCGGCGGGTGGCCGCGCTGTGGAATGGTCCAGCGACCGCTCCGACCGGCGTTCGCTGGGACACGCGCAGCAGCAACGGCAGGCCGGTGCCGCCCGGGATCTATTTCGTGCGGCTGTCGGATTCGACCGGCGGCACCAGAATGCGCCGCGTGACGGTGATGCCGTAAGCTGCACGTCATCGGCGACGGACGGTGTGGCGTCGTTCGGCGCCAGCGACGGAGCACGTTCCACGGGAGGGTGGGGATGCAAGCACGCACGTGGCTGACGGGGTTGGGGTTGGCGGGTGCCTTGTGGGTCTGCGGGACGGCCCGCGCCGCCACCGACTCAACGGCAGCGACACGGCGCTCGATGCCGGCGCACTCGCAGCTCCTGCTCGGTTTCTCGGCCGGGCGCGGGCACGACGACAACGTCTTGCAGCTCACGCGCCAGAGCCTCGACTTGTTCACGAACCGCCCCGGACCGCCGCGCTTCCTCATCTCCCGGGTGGGCGACATGGCCACGATCGCCCGGGGCTCGTTGCGCTGGCGCGGACGCCTGCTGCAACGGCGCGAGACGCGACTCGAGTTGGACGCGGCGCTGCATCGCTACGACCACGATCGGGTGTTCGACTGGCAGCAGTATGAACTTTCAGCGACACAGGAGCTCACCGCCTCGAAGCGGAATCTGACGTCGGTCGAATTGTTCGGAGGCCGGATTCCGAAATACTACCTGGGTGAGATCAGGGACATCGACGAATC
>JAYVCN010000453.1:0-2814 GCA_043749875.1 Candidatus Eiseniibacteriota bacterium
GTGCGGGCGGCGCGTTCGTGTGCTTCGGCGACATCGGCAACAACAACAATATCTACGCGCAGCACATGCTCGCATCCGGCGTCCGCGACCCGGCATGGCCATCGACCGGGCTTGGGGTGTGCACCGCAGCAGGGGAACAGTATTTCCCCTCGATGGTTCTCGACGGAACAGGCGGTATCCTGCTCGCTTGGGAGGACGACCGGACCGATGCGGGCGACATCTACGCCGCGCATGTCTCCAGTTCGGGCGTGATCGATCCCGCATGGCCGATGAATGGACTGGTCGTGTGCAATTCGACCGCTGCACAGAACGTCGCGCGCATCGTGGGCGACGGCTCGGGTGGAGCGATCATATTGTGGGATGACTTTCGCAGCTCGACGACCGCGGACGTCTACGCGCAGCACCTGCGCGCGACCGGCTCGGTGGATCCTGCATGGCCGGTGAACGGGCAGGCCATCTGCACAGCGACCGGCGATCAGAGGGGCATTCGCGTTGTCTCCGATGGCGCGCACGGTGCCGTGATCGCCTGGTCGGACAAGCGCGGTGGCGACTTCGATATCTACGCGCAGCACCTGCTCGCGAACGGGAATGTGGACGCCGCCTGGCCGGTGAACGGAAGGTCGCTATGCCTGGCGGCGGGCGATCAGATCATCGGCGGCATGCTGCGTGATGGTTCGGGCGGCGCCCTGTTGGCGTGGCAGGATGCGCGCGCGGGTGCGACCAATCGCGATATCTATGCGACGCACCTGCTCGCGGGCGGGATCGCCGACCCAACATGGCCCGTGAACGGTAGAGCAGTGAGCACTGCGGCGGGTGATCAGCTATCAGCGGTTGTGTGCGGGGATGGCGCCGGCGGAATGCTCTGTGCGTGGTTCGACCATCGCGGCAGTACCTACGACATCTACGCCCAGCGCGTGAACGCGGACGGCACGCTGGATGTGGCTAGCGGGCCGCTCGCAACGGACCTGCGAGTGCCGCAGCCGTCACCAAATCCCACGACCGCGTCCGCCGTGCTGCGATTCAATCTCGCGCGCACCGGGCTGGCCCATGTGGAGGTGCTCGACCTGGCCGGTCGCCGCGTGCGAACGGTCGTCGCTAGCACGCTCGAGGCCGGGTGGCATGAGGTCGGCTGGGATCTGCGCAGCGACACAGGGCAGCGCGTCCACGACGGGATCTACTTCGTGAGCTACGCCCTCGACGGGGCGATCAGGACACGTCGCATCGCGGTGGTCCGTTGAACCGGCGACGCGCCCGCTGACGGTCAGGCCGCCCGGGTCTCGGGCGCGTCCGCCGCGTGGGGTGGCAGCGGACGGTCAAGGACTTCCCGCACCTTGGCCACGAACGACTCGTAGCTGAACGGTTTCTGGAGGAATGCGGAGTCGGCCTGCGAGATGCCCGCGCGCACGATCGCGTCGTCGCTGTAGCCGGAGATGTACAACACGCGCACGCCCGGCCGCTCGCGCAGGAATCGGCTCGCGAGTTCGCCACCGCTCATGCCGGGCATGACGACGTCCGTGACCAGCATGTGGATGGGTCCGGGATGGCGCGCGGCGACCGCCAGTGCGGCTACGCCGTCGGCGGCTTCCAGCACCGTGTAGCCCTCACGCACCAGCAGTTCGTGCACGAGTTCGCGAACCGTGGCCTCATCCTCGACCAGCAACAGGGTCTCTGCGCCGGCGGGAGGGCGAACGCTGACCGGCTTCTCCTCGGCAGCGGCGGGTTGTCCCTCCGTCCTCGGCAGGTAGATCGCAAACTTCGTGCCGACGCCCACGTCGCTGCGCACGAACACGTGCCCATTGTTCTGTTGCACGATGCCATGGACCATCGCCAGCCCGAGACCCGTCCCCTTGCCGCGCTCCTTGTTGGTGTAGAACGGCTCGAACACGCGGGCGAGTGTCTCGCGGTCCATGCCGGAGCCGGTGTCGCGCACCGTCAATACGATGAACGCGCCCGCGGGAACCGAGTGCTCGCCCTGTTCGCGCGGCATGCCCAATTCGAGCGCGGCGACCTCGACCTCGAGCCGTCCGCCCCGCGGCATGGCATCACGTGCGTTCACGACCAGGTTCATCAGCATCTGCTCGAGCTGTCCGGGATCGGCGCGCACCAGCGCCGGCTGCGAGGCGTGCGTGAACACGAACTCGATGTCCTCGCCGATCAGCCGGCGCAACATCTCTTCCATCTCGGCGACGACGCGGTTCAGATCGGTGATGCGCGGTTGGATCACCTGCTTGCGGCTGAATGCCAGCAGCTGCCGCGTCAACCCAGCGGCCCGCTCCGCCGCCCGCTTGATCTCGACGATGCGCTTGTCAGGAGCCTGTCCCGCGCCCTGGCTTTGCAGCAGCAGCGTGCTGTAGCCCAGTACGGTGGTGAGCAGATTGTTGAAGTCATGCGCGATGCCGCCGGCCAGCCGACCCACGGCTTCCATCTTCTGCGACTGGAGCAACTGGTTCTCGAGCCGTCGCCGCTCGGTGACGTCGGTGGCCACGCCGATCACGCCCACGACCTGGCCCGCGTCGTCGCGCAGCGGCGTGTAGCAGGTGTCGAATGCGAGTGGACCGACCTCGACCACGTCGACGAATTCCTCGCCCGCGAGCGCGCGCTGCAGGTTGGCGACGATCCGCGGCGAACCGTGGTAGAGCTCGTAGGCTGAGCGGCCCACGACCTCGCTCGGCGACAGCCCGAGTGTGACCAGTCCCCTGCCCTCCGAGAGCGTGAACGTCCCGTCGCGATCGATCGCGAACAGCACGATCGGGGACTTCGAGACGACCATCCGCAGTCGCTCCTGTGCGCGCTTGAGCTCGATCTCGGCGCGCC
>JAYVCN010000454.1:0-2513 GCA_043749875.1 Candidatus Eiseniibacteriota bacterium
TGGCCATCGCGCGCACGTTGCTCGACCGTGGGGCGGACCCGAACGTGTACTTCATGGCCGGCGACAGCCGCTACACGCCGCTCGTGGGTGCGATCGGCATGGGCGAGGAAGCCCGTCCGCCGCACGCTCAGGCCGCGCCACTGGCGAGGCTCCTGTTGGAGCACGGCGCAGACCCGTACGACCTCCAGGTCATCTACAACATCGCCATGAGTCGTACCGATGTGCGCTGGGTGCTGGAGCTGCTTCATACGCACTGTATTCGCACCGGGCGCGAGGCGGACTGGAATGACCCGGAATGGCGGATGTTCGACATGGGCGACTACGGCTCGGGGGCGCGCTGGCTCCTGGGCCACGCCGTGGCGGAGGACGACCTCGCGTTGGCGGAGTGGCTCCTGGTACACGGAGCGAGCCCCAACGCCGCTCCGCCTGCGGACCCGAGGTGGCGGAATCGATCGTTGCACGAGGAAGCGCTGTGCGGTAACAGCACTGAAATGGCCGAACTGTTGGCCCGCTTTGGTGCGACCGTCTCCCACCTCGAACGGACCGGCATCGACGCATTCGCCTCCGCGTGCTTGCGGATGGATGTCGCGCTCGTGCAGACGCTCGCTGCTGCGCACCCGGAATATCTCCGCTCCCCCATGGCGTTATTCGCGGCGGCCAAGCACGACCGCGCGGACGTGCTCGCGCTGCTGCAGGAGCTCGGTGCGTCCAGCGAGGTCGAGGACGCCCAGCACCAGCGCGCGTTGCACGTCGCCGCTTACGCCGGTGCGCTGCGCGCTGCCGGGCTGCTCATCGAACATGGTGCCGAACCCGATCCGCGAGAGTCGCGCTGGGGGGCCACGCCGCTCGGCTTCGCGGCGCACGCCATGATCCAGCCAATGATCGACCTGCTGAGCACGGTGAGCCGCGATGTGTTCGAGCTGACTTTCGCGGGCAAGGTCGAGCGCGTGCGGGAGGTGCTGGCGGCGGAGCCCGCGCTGGCCCGCACCATTCACCCTGACGGCGAGACGCCGCTCATGCGGCTGCCGAATGACGAGGTGGCCGCCCTGGCACTGGCGCGACTGCTGCTGGCGCACGGCGCCGATCCGGCGCAGCGCGACTCGCGCGGAGCGACCGCGGCGGACATGGCCGCGCGGCGCGGGCTGGAAGCGGTGGCGGCGCTCCTGCGTGCAGCGTTCAGCGGAGCGTGACGAGCAGGCCCGGCGTGCCATCGGGCAGGCACGCGCTCCATCCGAATCGCGACAGCAGGCGGCGTTCCGCCGGCAGCATCCGGTGCACCTTGCGCGCGGTCCACACCCCCAGCGCCGCACCGGCCACCACGTCGCTGGTCCAGTGCTGGTCGTCGCGGATGCGTGACCAGCCGACGAGCGCCGCGGCGGGATACGTGAGCCACGGTGTCCAGCGCGAGCCCGACGCGAGGCGGATCGACTCGGCCAGAGCGAACGCCTCCGTACTGTGCCCGGAGGGGAACGACAGCCGTCCGGAGAACGGATGGAACGAATGGCTGTCGCCGGCTGACTGCTCCGGGCGGGCTCGTCCGACGGCTTCCTTCAACACGAGAGCGCCGGCGCCCGCCGCGACCACCGACAACCCGAGCTCGGTGAAACCCGATGCGACGCCCGGGGCGTGGAGCGCGCGCGCAACTCCAAAGCCGGCGAGCAGCGCCGGCAGCACGAACGCGGGATTGCCCAGTGGCTGCGCAACGCTTGCCAGGCGCCGCTCGAACGGCGAGTCCGCCGCGACGGCCTTGCTACGGAGCCACCGGTCGTTGTGACCCGTGATCACGACCGCGCCGGCTGATGCCAGCGCGAACACGACATCGGAGCGCTGGAAGAACCGCGGCGAGGGAGCCGAAGGTGCGGTCGCCCGCGGCGGCGTGGGCTCCTCCCGGTCGGGGGAAAACCGGGCCGCTGCCGGCGCGGCCGCAACCACGAACCCGAGCACGAGCACGAGGGCTGGAGCGGTGGCAGAACGTTGTCTCAAACGCATCGGGAACCTCGATCCGGGTGGGCACCTCGGCGCGAGGGTCGCGCCGGCCCGGCCCAGCATAGCGGAGCGCGGTCGCAAGAGCGTGCGCACGCGTGTCATCGGCGCACCACGCGGACTCGACTGACCACGGGCACTGGTGTAAAAGTCGTTCACCGGTCCGCGGCCTGCGCAAACGTCCGTCGTCCCGGACCAGCTGCCCGAGTTGGCAAAGTCGGTTTGGCCACCGGCGACATCGCGGGAACGGAAATCACGAGGAGGCTGTGGATGATCACGAACAAGCCCGCGCAGGTCGCGTACCTCCTGTTGCGGGTCGTATCGGGCCTGCTGTTCTTTCAGGCCGGGAGCATGATTCACCTCGGTTGGTTCGGCGGCATGCCAGGCGCCCTGGGCGTCAGGCCCGCGCTCCTGTCGCAGATCGGCATCGGCGGCATGCTCGAGTTCTATGGCGGCATCGCCATCATGCTGGGGCTGCTCACGCGGCCGGTCGCGTTCGTCCTGTCGGGCGAGATGGCCGTGGCCTACTG
>JAYVCN010000455.1:0-6522 GCA_043749875.1 Candidatus Eiseniibacteriota bacterium
GGCTTCCCGCCCGGGAAGCCGGCGACGCCCTTCTTGTTCTGCGCCACGTACTGGAGCAGCGCGGGCACGTCGAGGCCGGCATCGTTCTGCACGGCGCCGGTCACGTCCGAGGCGGCCACGATCTTCGCACCGCACTCGCGCGCGAGCAGGTCCGCGGTCACGCCGCCGACATTGCCGAACCCCTGCACGGCCACGCGCGCGCCTGCGAGCGGCATGTTCAAGTGCTTGCACATCTGCTCGATGCAGATCATCACGCCGCGGCCGGTGGCCTCGCGGCGGCCGGCCGAGCCACCCACCTCGATCGGCTTGCCGGTCACCACGGCCAGCTCGGTGCGGCGCTCGTGCATGGAGTAGGTGTCGACGATCCACGCCATCTCGCGCTCACCTGTGTTCACGTCCGGCGCCGGTACGTCGCTTTCAGGGCCGAACAGGTCCGACAGGTCGGCAGCATAGCGGCGCGTCAGGCGTTCGAGCTCGGCACGGGACAGCAGGCGCGGGTCCACCTTGATGCCGCCCTTGCCGCCGCCGAACGGTATGTCGGCCACGGCGCACTTCCAGGTCATCCACGACGCCAGCGCCGAGACCTCCTCCAGCGACACGTCGGGGTGGTAGCGGATGCCGCCCTTGGCGGGACCGCGCGCGATGTTGTGCTGCACGCGGAAGCCCTCGAACATGCGGATGTTGCCGTCGTCCATCATCACCGGCAGCCACTGGATGGTGGCGCGGCGCGGGCGCTTGAGCATGTTCATGACGCCCGGGTCGAGCTTGAGCCGCGCCGCGGCTTCGTCGAATTGTCGCTCGGCGTTCTCGAGCGGATTGAGCTGGCTGTTCACGGCGACCGCCATGGGAGCCTCCACGCGCCATGCTGCGCGCGCGATGGTCGTGGGAGTCCCCCGGCCGGGGTGGCCGGAGGGGTTGCAGGAAGTGGGGCCGCGGCACGCGGCACCCGAATATAGGCGTGCCCGGAACGCGCACACAAGGCCGCGAGGCGCCCCGGTACGGAGCGGTGGCGCTGCCTGCCGCCCGGCACCCGGGCTTCGGTTGCGGAGGGTCGCCGCGCGAGCTAGCGAGCGCTCGGGGCGAGGGCGAGCGGGCGACTGAGGAAGTACGCCTTCACTTCGGCCATGCTGCGCTCGAAGACTTCCTGGCTGGCGCCTGGACGCGCGCGGCGCACCGCGGCGGCCACCCCGGCCGAACCGATGGTCTCGTCCTCCCAGCGGTCGATCCACCAGCGCAACGAATCGGGCCCGAAGCGCGACTTCAGCTCGGTCGGGATCGCGGCCGAGTCGCCGCGCGTCAGGAAGAACAGCGCGTGCCCGGTCACCTCGAGCAGGTTGTTCTGCTCGATCTCGACGGTGAGGTCCACCGAGGTGCGAATCGTCTTGTGCCAGATCGGGTTCTTGCCCGGACGCGGGTCCGGGAACGGAACCAGGTTCTGGTCGAAGCTCAGGGTGATCTTGGCTGCCGGTGGTCGCTCGGCGCTGCCGACGAACATGTTCTGGGCGGTCTCGACCTCGTCGTCGCGGCGCGTCAGCACGTCGCGCGTCGTGTTGCCGGCCGAGTCCGTCGTGGCGGACGCGAACAGGTAGTCGGCGGTGAACAGTTCTTTATACTCCTCGACGCCGCGATTCTTCCAGCACCACTCGAACAGCTTCACCGCGTTCTGCGGCGTGGTGGGCGAGGGCGCGACGGTGGTCACGCGCTGGGTGAGCACCTGGGGCGAGAACGGATTGAAGCAGCCGGCCATCACCACCGCGGCCGCAAGCGGTACGAAGACCAGAGGGTTGCGTCGCATCGGGTTTCTCCTCGGACTGATCAGCGAGACAGCGACTCCAGCCGCCACCAGCTCATCGTGCGCTGGTCATTGGATGGATTCACACCCACGTTGGGGTCCACCCGGTCATGCCAGCGGTAGATCGACCAGCGCCCATTGGTCCTCTGGAACGACAGGTCGCAGTAGCCAATGGCGATGATCTCTGGGTTGGAGCTGGTCGCTGACGTAGCGGACAACGTGTAATGCCTGTGGAACTGGGCGGTATCGGCCGCGCCCGGATCGTCATCATTCTCGGACGTGCTGTCGCGCACCCAGTGGAATGCATAGCTGTCGTTGGCACGGATCCCGAACAACTTTGCGGGCAGGACGCGCTCGAGCGCCACATTCCACGGTTCAGGTGCCGTGCGCGATCCACCCTGCCAGCTCTGCTTGACCGCGCCATCATAGAATGATCGATAGGCGCGGTCGCCGACCTGAGTGGATTCGGCAAACGCGTGCAGCCAGGCATCGCCGCCGCCGCTGGACTTGCTCTCGATGGCCCGCAGCATGGTATCCAGCACGTCGTCGGGGGTGTTGAAGATCTCGGGGACGCCGCCCGGCGCGGGTGGCTCCGGGTTCGCAGGCTGGAATGGATTAACGCACGCAAGCGGCAACGCGAGCACCAGCAGCAGCGCGAGCCGGTGAAGCGGGCGATGGAGTGCCATGATCACAACTCCCACGACAGTTGCAAAGAGCCGTTCCAGAAGTCCTGCTCGGAGAGGGGCGAGGCCTGCGGCAATCCCCTGAGGAACGTGCTGGTGCGGTCCGAGGAGAAGCTGCGCGCGATGGTACCGGTGAGCGCGCCCTTCTTGCCGAGGGACAGATTCAGGTTCGCACCCCCACTTAGATTGAGCCGCCGGCTGCGTCGCGTCGGCACCTCGGCGCCGTTGCTCGTGCCGGTTTGGTCGCTGGCCAGGTACTCGGGCGTTACCGTGAATGACATCCTCGGCGAGGGCGACCAGGTGACGCGCGATCGCAGCGTGTAGTTGAGGTTCTGCTCCGAGGGCAGCAGCGCCCCCGAGCCGTCGTTGAGCACGCGCCAGTCGCCCCGCGGCTGCTGGCGGGCGTTGTGCGTCACGTCCAGCGTCAGGCGCGGCGTGATCACGGCCGCCAGCGTGGTGACGGAGTTGAAGTCCAGCGATAGGTCATTGCGCTCGACCGCGAACGGGAAGAACTCGTAATCAGCCTGCACGGTGTTGTTCTGCGATGCCGTGAGCCCGCGCAACATGCGATAGCTCCACCGCCACTCGGCACGATACGAGCGAGTGTCGGTGTTGTTCGAGGTCGATTGCGCCGGCAGGTTGATCGCGCGGATCAGCGCCACGTCGAGCGCCACACCTGTGTTGAGCTTCTCGGACTGGTTGTAAAGCGTTTCGAACCGATACGACTGGCGGTAGGAATCGCGCGGCGTCGGGGGCGAGGCCCCGCTGCTCGTGGCGTGCGAGCGGAACTGCGCCAGCGAGATGCTGGTGTTGAGCTTGGTCACGATCTTGCGGCCGAACGGACGTGTCAGCGTGCCGTCCGCCGTGCGATTCTCCTGGTCCTCGCCGTAGCCGCCCGCCGTCCGGATCCGCAGAAAGTCGGACTTGGAGAGCTGGTCGGAGGCATTGGCCTCGAGCTGCCATGGCCCGACGACCCAGCGCGCCTCCGAGCGGAACGAGCGGTCGATGCGGGAGCCCTGCAGGGTATTGTTCCGGCCCGCGCCCCCGGTCAGGTTCAAGTAGCGGTCGTTGTCCACGCGGATCCGGACCGTGGCGTCGATGCTGGCGTTGGAGGTGAGCAGCCGGGTGACCGTGTCGGCATCACTGGGAGTCTCCACGCGCGTCTTGCGCGCGGAGTAATTGAGGTTGAGCCCCACCGGTGCCGCCTGGTAGAGCAGCAATGCCCCGCGCAGCGTGCCGGAGTAGTCACTGGTGCCGAGCGTACTGATGGACGTGGGCCGCCGCGTGCGCGAGAGGTTGCCGTTCACGCCGCCGGTCAGATCGTGCGACAACCAGTTGCCGCGCAGCAGTCGCACCCGGCCATTCAGGTCACCCGACAGGCCACGCTTGATCTGGGAGAAGTTCTTGAGGTTCAGGTAGCCCGCGAGCAGGTTGAAATCGGAGTTCAACTCCTTCGTGGGCCGCTGCCGCGTGCGGGACGAAAAGCTGAATTCGCTCTTGCGCTCGCCCTCGTTGTTCGTGGCCCCGGGGTCCAGCCGATCGAACCCGGAGAGCGCAGCCTGTCCGCCAAACGACAGGTTGGGACTCAGCCGCCAGTTCGCTTCTGAGGTGGATTGTCGCTGCTGGGTCAGGCTCAGCCGGCCGGCCGAGGTCGAGCGGTCCATGGTGATGTTCGTGCCATTGCGCAGGAACATCGCGCCGCGCGTCATGCTGTAGTCCGACCCGTTGCCCCACGACGTGTTGTTCTTGCCGATGACGTAGCTGCTCGTGTACTTGAACGCGGTGCGCGACGCGACGCTGTTGCCGGCGGCGAGCGGATTGCGACTTTCTTGAAGTATCACGCTGCCGACCGAATCCACCGGCACGCCCATCGAGTCGGCCATCACCAGCAGCCGGCGGATCGGCAAGCGGAACCGGATCACCTGGGCGCGCAGCGAGTCGGGCAACATGCGCAGGCTGTCGGCGGTCTGGAACAGCCGGTCGAAGTGCAGACCCAGCGTGTCGCGAAGCAACGTGGTATCCGCGAACGCGAAGCGCGCGGAGCCCGGCGACTGGGCCCGGGCGAGGGGCGCCAGGCCAGCCAGTCCGGCGACGACGGCGAGGACGGTCAGTGCAAGACGGCGGATAGGCGACATTCCTCTGCGGGCGCGAGGCTCCGGGGGCGTTCGATGAGCGAGTGGGGGAGGCGGTGCGGGCTCCCACGGCGGCCCATCCTGAGCGGGAGACCCACATGACATGATGCCATACACCGGCCCGGGTACGCGCGTGGCAAAAAGCCACCCGGCGCTGGGCAGGAACGGTGCGACTGGAGGGGGCATCGGCACGCTCCGGCACCGGGTCCAGCCGCTTGGTGACGGCTCCGGTCGGAGGGCGCCCGCAGCGGTTGACGCGGCCCTGCCGCGGGCTGTGCAGTAGCACCAAACTCGGGGACTACCTGCTAACCTCTTGCGGCAATGCGAGCTGGCGGGTCTGGCGTTCCCTTTGCGGAGCCTGCCGGGTTTGCCGCCCGGCGAGCACGGGTGCTAGCGTGCGGCCGCTTCCGCGGTCATGGGCGCTGGTTCGTGGATTCCGGTGCCGAATTTGCATGGGCGTCCGCGACCGACTGTCTCCGTTCAACTTCCAGCGCACGAGGCACGGATGTTTCTCGATAGCCTGATGGGGTTCTTCTCCACCGATGTGGCCATGGACCTCGGCACCGCCAACACGCTCGTCTGGGTGAAGGGCCGCGGCATCGTGCTGAACGAACCGTCGGTGGTGGCCGTGGAGAAGAGCACGAACAAGGTGGTCGCGGTCGGCAGCGAAGCCAAGCTCATGCTCGGCCGCACGCCCGACGAGATCAACGCGATCCGGCCCTTGAAGGACGGCGTCATCGCCGACTTCCAGGTCACCGAGCACCTGCTGCGCGAGTTCGTGTCGCGCGTGCAGAAGCACAAGTTCCTCGTGCGGCCGCGCATCATCATCTGCGTGCCGTCAGGCATCACCGAGGTCGAGAAGCGCGCGGTCATCGATTCCGCCGTGCGCGCCGGCTGCCGCGAGGTGCTGCTCGTGCCCGAGCCCATCGCGGCGGCGATCGGCGTCGACCTGCCCGTGGACACGCCGACGGGCAACATGGTGGTGGACATCGGTGGGGGCACCACGGAGATCGCGGTCATCGCGCTCAATGGCATCGTCACCAAGACCAGCATCCGTACGGGTGGCGACGAGATGGACGAAGCCATCATGAATTACGCCAAGAAGGCGTACAACATGCTCATCGGCGAACAGACCGCCGAGCGCATCAAGATCGAGATCGGCTCGGCGTTCCCGCTGCCCGAGGAGATGGACATGGAGATCAAGGGCCGCGACCTGGTGCGCGGCATCCCGCGCACGCTGCGCGTCTCCAGTGTCGAGATCCGCGAGGCGCTGCAGGAACCGGTCGGCCAGATCGTCAATGCGCTGCGCGAGTCGCTCGAACGCACGCCGCCGGAGCTGGCCGCCGACATCGTGGACCGTGGCATCTACATGACCGGGGGTGGCGCGCTGCTGCGCGGCCTGGATCTGTTGATGCGCGAGGTCACGAACCTCAACATCCGCGTGGCGCAGGATCCACTCACCTGCGTGGTGCGCGGTGCGGGCAAGATCCTCGAGAAGCTCGAGGACTACGAGAAGGTGATCCTGAGCGGCCACCGGGACTAGCAAATGGCCAGCATGCTGCCACCGGCCGAGCGCCGCAGCGTCGTCCTGGTGACCGCGTATGCGGCGCTCTCTCTACTGCTGCTCGTGGTGGGTGAGCGCATCCCGGCCAGCTGGCTGCGCGGCACCGGCGCGGTGGTGTTCGCGCCGTTCGACAGTGCGGCCGGCGCGTTCGATCGCCTGTTCACGTCATGGAACGAGAACACCGGGCTGCACGAGAAGGTCGCCCGGCTCGAGGTGGAGAACGCCCGGCTCCGGCTCATGGCGGCCGAGACGCCGCGACTGCGGGCGCAACTCGGGCTGTCGGCGTGGCGTGGGCTCACGCTCAAGCCGGTCGAGGTGCTCGCGCTGGGCGGCGGCGAGCCCATGCCGGAT
>JAYVCN010000456.1:0-3880 GCA_043749875.1 Candidatus Eiseniibacteriota bacterium
CAGCGCTTCCCGGGCTATCCGGATCAGATCGACCAGATCCTGTATCGCGACCTCCCGATGCTGAGCAGCCAGTCGCTGACGGTGTCGTTCAAGTACCGCACGCGCATGGCCACCAACATCAATACGGCTGCGGCCGCGCGCACGGGCTGGTTCCACGGCGATCCGCTCGCCGTGACCTCGGGCAACTTCATCAGCAGCTCTGCTGCGGGTGCGAACGCGCCTCAGGACTCGTTCATGGTGTACGTGGGCGCGCCGGTCAATGACGCGGCTTGCGTGTACTCGGACGGGACGACGCGCACAGTGTATGACAAGCAGCGCCGCTGGTTCTCGGAAGTGCTGAAAGTCTTCGGAGCGGGTAACAACTACTTTGAGATCTTCAAGACGACCGGCAACAACCCGGTGGACACGCTGCTGGCGACGCCGTCCTCGGGCCCGATCGTGATTCCCGCGGCGACGATCTCCACCATCCTCGGTGCCTCCTCGGGCAACGTGCGCCTCGTGTTCCGCTGCAAGACCAACCGTGGCTTCGCGGACTCCGATGCTTCCAACTCGGGCTACAGCTCGTTCGGTTACGGCGCCGTCGAGATTGACGATGTGACGATCGACAAAGGGGCCGGCCCGGTGGTGATCGGCGACTTCGAGACGGTTGAACAGGGTGGCGTGAATGCGATCGACAACCGGTTCCCGCTGCCGCCGGCGCTTGGGGCAACGGACGTGTGGCGTTCGACCGGGAAGCCTCCGGGCGAATACTTCCACATCGAGGCGCTGTCGAACCTCACCTACAACGACCTGTGCGGACCGCCGAACTCGCCGGCTCGCCACTGCAACATCGGCGGATTGGTGCTGACGGCGGGTAACCACGACGACGGCGAGAATGCCGGCGACTCGCGGTTCACCGCGTTCCGCGAGGTCTCGCAGCACTGCGTCTCGCCGACGATCAACCTGATCGAAGCGGCGCCTGGCGTACCGAACTCGCAGGGCATCACGGCGACGATCGCCGCCGCGAGCGACAACATCCTGCTCTGGTACGACATCTATGCCGGAATGTTCAACCTGCAGTTCTCGGGAGAGAGCTGGAACTTTGGTGGGCAGACCTACCCTGCGACGTCCATCAACGGTTGCAAGGAGTGGGGGGCGGTCCGCTATAGCGGCTTCATCCTGTTCAATCCCGAGCCGCAATGTTTCACGGATTTCGAGCCGCTCCTCAACCTTGGCTTCCATACTTGCTGCTCCGGCATCCCCGACTCGCTTCGGGTCTTCCTCGCCCACCAGCAGCAGTGCTACCGCTTCGCCATCTCGCTCGGCTGCAACTCGAACGATGGCGGTTACTTCGACGACGTGAGCGTCGCATTCGTGGACCTGCCCGGCGTGCCCGGGCAGGCGAGCGCCGGCAATGCGATTGCGATCGGTGGCGTGTCGAGCGACATCTGGCAGTTCGTGAACGACACATTCCCGGCGAACGAGACCGCCGGCCTGCCCGGCACCGCCGCGTTCGATACCACGACGGGCCTCATTCGCACCGGGCTCAACATCGCCCAGTCGACGGGCAACTCGCTGCGGTTCGACATTCCCGGCGACTCGAGCAGCGTGCAGGCCGGGAATGCCACTGTGAGCGCTCCGGACGATCCGGGGTTGGCGGCGGTGCGGCTCGACCTCGTGTTCCGCATCCTGCCCGGCCCGGGCAATTACCAGATCGCGGCGGGTCGCAGCATGGCGCCCGGGGGCACGCCGTTCGGAACGCTGCTCCAGGCTCCGACCAACCAGGCTGGCGTTGTGACCTCCGGAGACGCTTCGTTCTGGGGCCAGTACATGGCGAACGCGGGCGAAGTCTCCGTCGGTGACCACCACGGCCACACGAGCTGGGACCACCTGACGTGGAACAGCGCGCGCATGGACACGACCGAGCTGAACATGTTCCCGGTCGGCGGCATCACGAGCTCGGGCCTCACGCCGGGTGCGTGGATGACGATGTACCACGAGCTGGATCCCAAGTTCGCGACGCTCGGGGTGAACAAGTTCAAGTGCTTCGTCATCGACACCACCAAGGCTGCGAGCAGCACGGCTGCGCTCAACAACGTCAACTGCACGGGCGTCGTCCCGGCGTGGCTGACCACGGTGCCGCGCTCGCGCACCGGCTGGGATGGCAACGCGCAGACGAAGGAGTTCACGAAGATCATTCCCGACAGGCTGCTCACGCCGGGTTCGCACGTGGCGTACTTCTACCGCAAGTCACACGCCATCGATCCGCTCGTCCGCTACGCGATGTGCCCTGACACGAACTTCATCACACCACAGAACAGCGAAGGCTCCACCGACCAGCATCGCTGGCAGCAGTTCTCGGTGCTCCCGGACCGTTGGAAGAACAACGCGTTCGGTGGATCGGGTTCCGCCTGCATGCTTTACGTCGACCTGAACGACCGGCGGGGCAACGAGGGCCGCTTCGTGGGGGTTGCCGACTCGACCTGTTTCACCCAGGCCGTGAAACGCGGTGCGCACAACGGTTGGTTCGCCGCCGGTACCACGAACATCGTCGGGCTCGACGTGCGATCGGACATGAGTGTGGCCGTGAGCAACAAGAACTCCCAGCCCGGCACCACCTGGGACATGTACGGCGTGAAGGCGAGCGAGTCGCTCACCTCCAGTGCCGGGAATCTCGGGAGCCGGCTTGCCAACCGTGCGGGCATGGGCTTCGCGTCAGGGCGTGAATCGCGCCAGGGACCCACGCCGGATATGCTGCGCGCTTACTACCGCGTCGTGGCGATCCTGTCGGGTGACTTGAACTCCGGCGTTTTCGGTCCGTTCGTGAACCGCAGCCAGAACGACATCGCGCTCCTGAATGACTACCTGACGCAGACAGCGGGCTCGTTTCAACCGCGCGGTATCTTCATCCAGGGCGACGGCTTCGGGCAGTCCGAGAAGGCCGCCGGTGGTATCGATCCGGCCCACACGCAGTTCATGACAGACAAGCTCGGCGTCGTGTTCCGTAACCCGTCCTACCAGTCGATCTCCGGCAACACGAACGGCTGCGCGGACATCCTGACGACGACCAACCTCACGCCCTCGGCGGATATCTACGGCGTGGCGAACCTCTGCAGCTGGTCGAACGACGTCTATAACCGCAACCCTGCCATCTCGGAGACGGCAGAAGGCGCGTACTACGAGAATGCTGGGCTGAGCGGCCCGTACGTGTCCGACGTCGTGAAGCCCGCGACGGCACTGCGCAACTGGGTCGCGGTTACCAGTGGCTACGAGATCGAGCACCTGTTCAGCCGCTACTGCGATACGGATAATGGCCGCCTGGCGTACTACTACTACATGGCGAACAAGGTCTTTGGCGGCATCTGCCAGATCACCGGGAGCTTCTGCTTCCTGCTCGACACACCGCAAGCCGACCGCGGCGGTCCGTTCGTGAACTTCATGAAGGTCGGCAACTCGATCATGCGCAACGGCCCCGCCGTGGTCCGCCTCGGCATCGCCCACGCCGGCCGCGTCCAAGTGAACATCTACGACGTCGCCGGGAGAAGGGTCAGAACGCTCGCTGACCGAGTCTTCCCGACCGGCGAGCAGACGCTGGCCTGGGACGGCACCGACGATACCGGCCAGAAGATCGCCAGAGGCGTCTACTTCGTCAGAAGCACCACCGACAAGACCCCCGGCCGAATCATCGTCCTCACCCCGTAGCAGGCGGCGGGAGGAGGAATAGAGGCAAGGCGCACCGAATGAAGTAACTCATCCGAAAGCGAAGGATAGCGGTTGTCCGCGCCACCCGCGTCCCGCCGCGAGAAGCCGGGAACCTCGGTGCCGCGTCAACGGCTGGAAATCGTCGAACCACCCCGGAGCAAGCGGAGAGGGGGGTGTGACTTCAAATGGGGCCGTCGGG
>JAYVCN010000457.1:0-6337 GCA_043749875.1 Candidatus Eiseniibacteriota bacterium
ACTCGCCAAGGAATCGGCGCTGCCGCTGCCCGGCGCGCTGTTCCTGTGGAGCTGGTGCATCGACGGCCTGCCGCCGCGGCGCGCGTTCGCGCGCGTGCTGCCGTTCGCACTGGCGCTGGTGCCATGGGCGGCGGGTGAGTTCACGCTGCGCGCGCACTCCGCGAGCGCGACCCGGTTCGCGTTCGATGCCAGCGACCTGGCCGCGGCCTACGCGCACCTGCTGCAGAGTCTCGCGGGCATCGAGCATGCCGCGGGCTGGTTCCGCTCGTGGGTGGACGCGCGGCCGTCGGTGATCGCGTTCGCGCTCGTGGCCGCGGCCGGCGTGTGGTTGCCGGACCGCGCGGGCGCGGCGACGGTTCCCGCGCCTGGCGAGCCGGCCGTGCCCGCCCGCCGGGCCGCGCTGTTCGCGCTCGGCTGGCTCGTCTGCTTCGCGCTGCCGGTGTGGCCGGTGGCGTATTTCTGGAGTGGCTACTACTACACGCTCGCGGCGGTGGGCGGTGCGCTGTGGGTGACACTCGCCGCCCGGCGTGTCGCGCGCTGGACGTGGATCGCGCTCGCGGGTGTGCTGCTGTGGTGGCACGCCGCCGGCGTGTCGTCACCCGCGTTCGCGCTCAGCGAGGATCCGTGGACCTGGACGTCGCACCTGACGCCATTCTACCTCGACCGTGCCGCCGGTCTGTCACGCGACATGCGCGCGTCACTCCTGCGGCTGTGGCCGCGCGTTGGCACCGGCACGCGCTTCTTCTTCGCCACGCTGCCGCCGTGGGCAGGATTCCAGATGGGCAACGGCCCGAGCATCCGCCACCTTTACAAGGACGGCTCGCTCGAGTCGCACTTCTATTCTGAATTCAGCGACAGCACCGCGGGACGTCAGGTGTGCCGGTTCCTGTTCTGGAACGGCGCCGAGTTCGAGCGCCTGTACGGCAACGCGAGCGACCCGTACTTTCAGGTGGGCACCGATTTATTGTTACTCGACAAGCCCGTGGGGGCGGCGTGGGCGTTCCGGCGCGGGCTCGAGTCCGGCGGCGAGCGACTCGACCACTGGTACTGGCTCGGCTGGGCGTCACTGTGGAGCGAGCACCGATCCCTCGCCGAGCGCGCGTGGCGGGAATGGGGCGCCCACGACGACAGCACCGCGCGCATCCTGTGGCTGCGCAAGGCCAAGGGCGCGCTCGAGGACGGCGATACGCTCAAGGCTCGCCGCCAGCTCGTGGAGGCCGTGCGTTGCGGCATCGGGCATCCAGAGGCGCACGCCATGCTGGGGCTGTTGCTGCAGCGCGTGAACTCCAAGTACGCGCTGCTCGAGACCAAGGTGGCCGCGGCGCTCAATCCCAACGATTGGCTTGCCCGCCGCGACCTCGCCGCCGGGCTCGTGGACGCGCGTCTCGACGAACCGGCGGCGCGCGAACTCGAGCGCTTCAAGCTCGCGCGCCCCGCGTGGCGAGATGACAGCGTCGCGGTGCGGCTGGACGCGCGACTGCAAGCACGGCGCCCGCCCGCAAACGGCATCGCCGAGTTCGGCCCGGGAGGATTGCGATGACGATCCCGACGAGGACTCGATGAGCGCAGCGAAGAGGCTCCAATGGTGAGCGCTGCGAAAAGGCTCTCACGATGAGCTCGGCCGCACGCGGGCGCGTCGAGATGGTTCTGTTCGAGAGCGACGTGCTGCGTGGCAATCCCGCCGGCGATCCGCACGAGCGACGCATCCCGGTCTACCTGCCTCCGTCCTACGACCGCGAGCCCGCGCGGCGGTTCCCATTGCTGTTCGTGCTCACCGGCTTCAGCGGGCGCGGGCGCATGCTCTTGAACGACAATCCGTGGAGCCCGTCGCTGGATGATCGCTGCGACGCGCTCATCGCCGCCGGGATGCCGGAGATGATCGTGGTCATGCCCGACTGCTACACGCGCTTCGGCGGCTCGCAATATCTCGACTCGGCCGCCACCGGGCGCTACGAGACGCACCTGATCGAAGAACTCGTGCCGTGGGCCGACCGCACCTACCGCACGCTCGCCGCACGCGAGCACCGCGGCGTCGCCGGCAAATCGTCGGGCGGTTTCGGCGCGCTGCGGCTTGGCATGCGCCACCCGGACGTGTTCGGCGCGCTCGCCTGCCACAGCGGCGACATGCTGTTCGAGTACTGCTACCAGGTGGATTTCCCCAAGGCGTGCTCGGTTCTGCAG
Source organism: Candidatus Eiseniibacteriota bacterium (assembly GCA_043749875.1). Lineage (GTDB taxonomy): Bacteria > Eisenbacteria > RBG-16-71-46 > RBG-16-71-46 > RBG-16-71-46 > JAIOPA01. The sequence goes on from JAYVCN010000457.1 coordinate 2,182, forward strand.
GCCGCGGGCGGCGTGCGGCGTTTCCTCGACGCGTTCGCAACGAAGCCCCAGAAGGGGAAAGACGACTTCCTCACGCTCAACATCGTCGGCATGGCGGCGTGCTATTCGCCCGACCCCGCCGCCGAGCTCGGCGTGGCGCTGCCGTTCGATCTCACCACCGGCCTGCCGCGCGCGGACGTGTTCGCGCGCTGGCTCGCGTTCGACCCGCTGCGGATGCTGCCCACGCATGCCGATGCTTTGCGCTCGCTCCGCCTGTTGTACCTCGACTGCGGAACGCAGGACGAGTTCCACCTGCAGCACGGGATGCGCGCATTCACCGCGGAGCTGGCTCGGCTCGAGATCGCGCACCGCTACGAGGAATACGCGGATGGGCACATGAACGTGTCCTACCGTTACGACCAGAGCCTGCCGGCGCTCGCCCGCGCGCTCTCGGAATGACCGCACCCGCGGCTCCGCTCGTGGTGGCGGGACTGGCGCGACACTTCGGGCGCGTCGAGGCCGTCGCCGACGTGTCGCTTGAAGTGCGTCCGGGCGAGATCGTGGGCTTCCTCGGCGGGAACGGCGCCGGCAAGACCACCACGCTCCGCTGCGTCGCCGGCCTGCTCAACCCGCACCACGGTCGCATCACCGTGGCGGGCGCCGAGCTCGCGCGCGAGCCGCGCGTGGCCAAGTCCCGGTTGGGATTCGTCCCGGACCGGCCGTACCTCTACGAAAAGCTGTCGGCGCGCGAGTTCCTCGCGTTCGTGGCGGCGCTCTACGACCTGCCCGCGGACGCCGCCGAGCGCCGCGCCGAATCGTTGCTCGCGCGACTCGACCTGGCCCCGCACGCGAGTCGCACCATCGAAGGCTATTCGCTCGGCATGCGGCAGAAGACCTCGATCGCCGCGGCGTTGCTGCATTCGCCGCCGCTCGTCCTGCTTGATGAGCCCTTGAACGGACTGGATCCGCCCTCGGCGCGTGCACTCAAGGATTTGCTGCGCGAGCATGCTGCCGCGGGCGGCGGCGTCCTCGTGAGCACCCATCTGCTCGACGTGGCGGAGCGGCTGTGCGACCGCGTGGTGATCCTGCGTGCCGGCCGCGTCGTGGTGGAGGGCACGCTCGATGCATTGCGGGGCGGCGATGCCGGGCGCTCGCTCGAGGACGTCTTCCTCGAGCTCGGCGGCGCTGACGCTTTGCCATGAACGCTGCGGTCGTCGTTCGCACCGGCTGGCGGCTCGCATGCCGTGAGGTGTGGTTCGCGGGGCGTGCGCGCGGCGGACTCATGCTGCTCGTGCTCCCGCTGCTCATGGCGCTGCTGTTCGGCGGGGGCTCGGCGGCGCTGTTCGCGGCCATCGCACGAGCGCACGCGCCGCTCGAGTGGTCAGAGCGCGTGCTCGGCTGGGCGTTCACGCTGGCGTTCATGATGCTGGCGCTCGGAGACGTGCAGACCGCGCTGCACGCACTGGTCACCGAGCCCAATCTCGAGCGCCTGCGCGTCGCGCCGCTGTCACCGCCGCAACTGCTCGCGCTCAAACTTTTCGAGACGCTGCCGCGCACTTCGCCGCCCGTGCTCGGCATCGCATTGCCCGTGGCGCTCGCCTATGCGTGGGTACATGGCGACGTGAACCCGCTGGCGCTCGGGGCGGCCTTGCTCGCGTTGTGGGCGGTGCCGCTTGGGCTCGGGCTCGTGTCGGCGCTGCCGCTCTTGCGACTGGCCCCCGCGACTCGGGTGCGAGAATCGCTCGCCGTGTTCGCCACGTTCGCGTTCGTGGCCGGCTGGCTGGTGAACACGTTCTGGCTGCCGAGACTGGTCGACGACGGCCCACGCCAGGCCGCCGGCTTGCGTGCGCTGCCGCCCCCTCCCGAGTGGTCCCCCGCCACCTGGGCGGCGCACGCGATCACGGCTCACGGTTCGGATGCGCTCGCGGCGGCTGTCGCGTGCATCCTCGCCGCGATTGCGGCACTCACTTTGTCGATGACGGCCGCGACCCAACTCCTCACCGGAATACAGGCGCGCGCCGCCGAATCGAGCAGCCGGATGGTGCGCGCCAGTTCGCGTCGCGCGCCCACGCTGATGCTGGCGTTCCTGCGCCGCGATGCCGCACTCGTCGCACGCGACTGGCCGATTCTGCTGGATGTGCTTGCCAACCTGGCGCTGTGGTCGCTGCTGCCCCTCGCCGTGCTCCCCGTGGCACCGCTCCCCAGGCTCGAACTCGCGCGCGACATGCTCATCGCGCTGTCCGTGAGCCTCGGCTACGACGTCGCGGCGCGCGCGTTGCCGCTCGAGCGCGCCTCGCTCGCGTGGGCGCGACTCTCACCCGTGGGCGGAGCGCGCTGGGTGCAGCGGCGGGCGGTGGGGGTGGCCATGGTGAATGCGACGCTGTTGCTGGCGGCCGCGGCGCTCGTGCGCGTCGTGTTCGGACTGCATGGCGATGCGGTGTCCGACGTTCTGGCGTTCGGGCTCGCCGCCGCGACCTCCGCCTCAGCCACAGGCCTGCTATTCGGCGCCATGCTCGGCGACCCCGAGTGGACCAACCCGCGGGCCATGCTCGGCCTGGGTGGCCGAGCGATCTCGGTCGGGGCGTTGGTAGCGCAGGCCGGGGCGTGGGCCGCTCTGTCGCACCGGCTGTCGCCAGTGCAACCGTTGCCGGCGTGGAACCTGCTGTTGATGCTCGGCACCAGCGCGCTCGCCGCCGCGCTCCTGCTCCAGGCGGCCGCGCGGTTCGTCGAGCGGAAGGAACTCAGTGGGCGGTGAAGTTCGCGCCGATCACCGCTTCCGCGCTGCCGCATCAATCGCGAGCAGCGAATCGACATCGAAATCGTGGAGGACGATTGCACCTGGGCGCAACGTCTCCTTGCCGTCCCGCACCTCCTGCACCTGCCGGGAGATGCGCACGCCCCACGCCGTGCCATGTTCCAGACCCGGGTGCTTCGGCATGAATTCGACGGCCTGGCTCGGCAGCAGCGGGTCCGCGAGCGGCTTGCCAGCGGCGTCGAGCGCCAGCTTGTTGGTCTTCGAGTCCACCAGGTCGAAATAGACGTAGTCCGCGTTCCACACCACGGTGCCGTCGGCGCGGGTCTCGATCGGATACTGGAGGCAATCGCGCGCGGCGGCGGTGGGCTTTTCGAGCGTCGCGCCCGCCGCCGGTGAGGCGACCGCGGACAGCGCGCCACCCACGCCGCGGGTTCGCACGGTTGACGCGCTGCACAACGCCGCTCACTCTGGCTGGAATGTCGCTCGGTGGCGTGTTTCACCCACCAGACCGTGAAACCCTTGGCAGCCGCTGCTCATCCCGCTTGCCCCTGCGAGACTCGATCATGACCCTGGCCACGAAACACCGCGTGCTGGCGGTGATCCCCGACCTGTTCTTCGCCACCAAGGTCGCCGCCACCGCCAAGGCGGGCGGCGTCGAACTCGAACTGGTGGCGCCGCAGCACGCCGCGGCGCGGATGGCGGAGGCGCCCCCGACGCTCGTGATCGTCGACCTGCACGCAGCGGACGCGGTGGTCCTCGTGGCGGCGCTCAAGGCGGCGGCAGCAGCCGTCCCGGTGGTGGGATTCTTCTCGCACGTCGAGACCGCGCTTCGTAGAGACGCGCTGGCCGCTGGCGCCGATGCCGCATTGCCGCGCTCGCAGTTCGTGAGCAAGCTGGCCGCCCTGCTCACGCGCGGCATCGAGGCGCTGCGCGAACCGACTGGGGAGGGATTCGCGCCATGAGTGGAGAACTCGTCGAGGACGAAGCCGCGCTCACCGCCATCGCGCGCGACATGAAGACCGTCGCGGTCGTGGGCATCAAGGACGGCCGCGACCCGGCTGCACCGGCGTTCAACATCCCGCAACTGCTCGCGGATTCCGGCGTGCGGGTGATCGGTGTGAACCCCGGGGTGAAGGAAGCGCTGGGCCAAGCGACGCTGGCCTCGCTGGCCGAACTGCGCGAGGCACCCGACATCGTGAACGTGTTCCGCCGCTCCGATGCCATTCCCGAGGTCGCCGACCAGTTGCTGGCGCTGCCCGAGTCACTCCGGCCGCAGGTGGTGTGGCTGCAATCCGGCATCCGCCACGACGAGTCGGCCGCACGACTCGTGGCGGCGGGCTACCGGGTGGTGCAGGACCGCTGCCTGGGCGTCTACTCGCGCCGCGCCCGGCGCGGCCGCTGACGCCGCCGACCGGCCGCCAC
>JAYVCN010000458.1:0-3103 GCA_043749875.1 Candidatus Eiseniibacteriota bacterium
CGGCGCGAGTAGAAGAACGTGGGCTCGGGCCAATTGAAATTCGAGTAATCGTTCGCTCCGTTGTTGCCGCAGCGGAACACGCTCACGCCCTCGGTGAAGAACGGACGTTTCTCCTGGAAGAAGCTCTCGACGTCGGACAGGTTCACGACCGCGGGGTCGATCTCGACCTGGCCGAAGTCGGGGTTCACGGTGGCATTGAGCGTGAGCTTGGAGCCGAGACTCGTGCGCAGGTCACCGCCCACGGTCGGCTTGGCCCGCCAGTCGCCGTGGAACGGATCCGCAGAGCCGTAGCGCGACAAGCTGTTGCCGTCGAAACGCAGATGCTCGGACTTGTTGGTGGCGTACGGCGTCACCTCGATGTGCCGTCCGGTCTTGAGGCCGTCGAGGCCGTGCAGCTCGGGGAAGCGCGACACAAAGCCGGACTGGCCGCGCGGTGTGTACACGACCGCATCCGATTCGCTGTACCGCGCGAGGGAACGCTTGAAGTTCACACCCCACACCATCGTGCTGCCCGCGGCGAAGCGCAGCTGCGAGAACGGGATGCGCATCTCGCACGTCCAGCCCTGCGCGTCGCGATGCGCGCGCCCCTGCCACACGCCGTCCCACGAACTGTCATCCCAGCCGTCGTTCATGAGCACGCCGTCCTGCAGCGTCCCCGCCGCACCCACCACGAAGTAGTACCCGGTGCGTTTGTCGTGGAACGGATCGAGCATGATGGCGAACGCGTCGGATGCGGCGTCGTTGTCGCGCCGGGCCAGGCGTGCCACCACCGAATCGGGCGCAGTGTCGAACAGGCGCGCGCCCACGTAGAGCGCGTCATCGTCGAACGCGAGCCTCACCTCGCTGCGCTGGCGCGGAGGCACACCCTGGTCCGGGTCCTGCTGCGTGAAGTTCGTGACGGCCTGATCGGTCTTCCACACCGCTTCATCGAGGAGGCCGTCCACGATGATCGGGCGGTCCGTACGCACCGCGTGCACGGGTGGAAGCTCCGCGTGCACGGGTGGAAGCTCCGCGTTCGCGCGGGGCGCGAGCACGGCGAGCAGCATCAAGAGTGTGAGCAGTCGCATGAGTTGGCTCCGGGGAAGCCGATGGGCGTATCGGCCCCTGCCACTGGTCACGCCGGGTCACGGTCGGCGCACGGACGGCGCGCCGCGATCGGCGCGCGAACGCACGCTGGTCTCAGCGCGCGTTTCCGGAACTACGCGATGGACTTACCACAAGTTGCCCGTCGCGATGCGGAAACCGAGGGGGGAGGCGAAAAGGTTCCACGTCCTCTAGACCAACGCGGGATTCCATGGGACCGAACGCGACATCCCCCGGGCGCAGCGCAGGATCACGTGTCTAACGCCCCAGTTCGCAGCGCAAGGCCGTCGCACGGGCTCGTCGTCCGCCGCTTCAGGCGTCGGGGAGCGCCAGCGCCACCGCCAGCTCGCCGGCCACGCGGGCGTTATCGAGCAGCAGCGCGATGTTGGCGTCCACCACCTGACCGCCGGTCACCCTCTGCATGAACTCGAGGACGTGGGGCGTGACCTCGCGGCCACGGATGCCCTGCGAGACCACGGTCTCGAGCGCACCGTTCAGGGCGCGTTGATAGACCTCCTCGTCCAGCTCGGCGGCCGCGGGCACCGGGTTCGCCACCACGATGCCGGTGCCGGTGCCGAGCGCGTGGTGCGCACGGATGGCCTCGGCGAGCTGGGCCACAACATCAAACCGCTGGTCGAGCCGCAATCCGCTCGATCGCCGCCAGAACGCCGGGAAGTCGTCGCAGCGGTAGCCGTAGATCGGGACGCCGAGCGTCTCGAGCCGCTCCACCGTGCGCGGCAGGTCGAGGATGGACTTGGCCCCCGCGCACACCACCGCCACCGGGAAGCGCGCGAGCGCGGTCAAGTCCGAGCTGACGTCGTCGGTCACGCAGGCGCCCCGATGCACACCGCCGATGCCGCCGGTGGCGAACACACCGATGCCCGCGTGATGCGCCGCGAGCATGGTGGCCGAGACCGTGGTGGATCCTGCGCCGCCCAGCACCAGAGCTGCCGCAAAATTGCTCAGGTTCAACTTCGGCACGTCCGGTGTCGCAGCCAGGCGGTAGAGCTCGGCGGCGGTGAGCCCGACGCGGATCCGGCCGTCGAGCACGCCGATGGTGGCGGGCACCGCGCCGGCAGCGACGACCGCCGCCTCCATGTCGCGCGCCACTTGCACGCCCTGCGGCTGCGGCAGACCGTGCGTGACGACGGTGGTCTCGAGTGCCACCACCGCGCGATGCGCGGCAAGCGCACGCGCGACGTCGGCCGCGATGTGCAGGCGCTCCATGCTCACGAGCGGACCTCCGTGTGGTCCCAGGCGGCAAGCTGTGCGACGGCCTGCGCGCGCGTGGCCGCGAGCAGGCCCTCGGGACCCCACCCGGCGAGGCCGAACCCGGCGGTCACGACCGCGCGGCGAAGCGACTCTTGCAGCGTGTGCCCTTCGAGATGTGCCGTCACGAATCCCGACATGAACGCGTCCCCCGCGCCGGTGGGGTCTTCCACTCGCGCGCCGCGCGCGCGCCAGCCATGCACGCGGCGCTCGCGCACATCGTACAGCGAGCCGCCGCTCCCGCCGCGCTTCCACGCGATGTACCGGAGCCTGGACTGCGATGGCGGGACCAGTTCGCTCAGCGCCGCCGCCGGATCGCGCGCCGCCTCGGGCAACTGGAACTCGTCGTCGCTCGGAAAGCAGGCGTCGACGCTCGCGAGCAGTTCGCGCCACGCGGGCAGCGTGTCGGGAGTGACGGCGAGATGCGGATCCAGCGAGACGAACGCGGGCGCTGCCGGGGCTTCCCACGCGCGGATGGCCTCGACCAGTGCACGCTGCGTCGCGAACGGCATCGGCGCGAGGTGGAACGCGCGCGCTCGCCGCCACGCTTCGGGCACGTGTGCCGGCACGGGCGAGACCGCTTCGTGCGAGGGGCAGCCGAGTCGGTGGACGACGCGACGGATGGAGCCCTCGTAGAGCAGCCAGGTGCGCACGCCATTGCCAGGCAGCGTATGCACGCCGTCGAGCAGCACGCCGCGCGAGCGCAATTGCTCGAGCGCTGCGTCAGGGTAGTCGGCGCCGCGCAGGCTCA
>JAYVCN010000459.1:0-17236 GCA_043749875.1 Candidatus Eiseniibacteriota bacterium
GAGCGCTGTCGTCCAGCGGTGCGCGTGCGGGTAGGCGAGCGCCGCCGCGACGCTGCACGCGATGGCGACGTACTGGTTCAAGCGCGGGATGCCGGCGCGCGTGAAGCGGCCAGCCCACAGGCTCTCGAGCCACACGAACCCTGCCGTGGCCAGCGCGACCGCGACGTAGGCATACGGCAGCGCGAGCGGGCCGAACTCCGCCAGGAACAGCGCATCGCGGATCACCTTTGCGATCGTGTAGGCGCAGTACAGCAGCCCGACCAGGACCCCCATGAGCAGGAGCCGGCGGCCTTCGCCGGGCTCGAGGCCGAGCCCGCGCGCGAGGCTCTCGAGCGGACGCCGTGGGTTCCACATGGAGACCTCTCTAGGTGCGCACGGTGAGTCGCCGGTAACGTGACCCGATCGCGACGGCGAGGACAAGCCACAGGACGATCAGCCCCACGTTGACGAGTGCGAACTCGCGGGCGGCGAAGCCCAACCAGGTCGTTCCCGCGAACACCAGGCCCGCCGAGATCACGTCGCCGAAGCGCACGAAGAAGGTGTCGTTGGCTTGCTTGGCCTTGTACTTCGCGTCACGGCTGGTGGGCAGGTAGAGCGCGTTGCGGGTGGTGTTCTGCAGCGAATAGTCGAGGGAGTTCTCCGCCAGCTTGGCGCCGCGGATAAAGGCGATGATCGGCACGAACGCCATGGTCGCGTAGCCCAGCATCGCAACGACCGGCAGGACGAGGAGTGCGATGCGCACGCCGAAGCGCTTGATTACACGGGAGACGACGAACGCCTGCAGGACAGCGGACAGGATGTTCACCAGGGTGAAGAAGTTGCCGTAGAATTCGCCGATCACCTTCTTCTCATTGAGGCCGCCGGTCGCCGCGGCCCCGTGCGCCGCCGTGTAAAGCGCCACGACGGTGTGCGAGAGGATGTACTCGCCATTGGTGTTCACGAGGTTGTAGACCAGCATCAGCCCCGCGATCAGCAGCAGGTAGGGATCCGCAAACACCAGCGCGAACCCGCTGCGACCCTGCATCGGCTGGTCCCCATTCGCACCCTCGGGCGCCGGGGCTTCGGGCGCCGAGGCGGGTGCAGCCGAAGTGGGCGGCGCGGCCGGACGGCGGCGCTTCTCGCGCACGTTGATGACGTTGGTGAGCAGCATGCACACGGCGAGCAACGCCGCGGCGCACAGCATGAACGGGTCCGTACCGTACCGCTTGACCAGTTGGCCGGTGGCGAATGAGCCGACGATGGCGCCGAGGGACGCGCCGACGCCCACGATCGCGAACAGGCGCTGGCCCTGCTCGATGGTATAGAGGTCGTTGGCGAACGCCCACATCTGCGCGATGACCATCAGGCTGAAGATCCCCACCCAGATGAAGAACGCCACACCAATGGGCACATTGGCCCGGCTGAGGATGAAGAACGTGACCAGGCAGGCGATGAAGAACAGCGTGACGCCGTTGATCAGCTTGACGCGTGAGACACGTGAGGCCACCGCGCTGTAGAGCGGTACGATCAGCATCAGCAGACCTGCAGTCGCGGCCGCGGAATAGCTCTTCACCTCGGCCCCACCGGGAATGCTCAGGATGAGGGGCTCGCGAATGGTCTTGAGCAGATAGTAGGCCGCGAGCAGCAGGAACACGTTGATCATCAGCAGCAGCGCCGTCACGCCCTCGCCGCTCTGCACCTCGGTGAACAGCCCGAGCACACGGTCGAGCAATCCTCTGTGCTCCGGTCGGAAGTTACCGGGCTCGTGAGTCGCGGTCGTCGGTCTTGCCGGCATGTCATTACCTCCAACGTGGGTCCGCCGTAACGTGCGGACGTCGTCCTACCGGGGCGGGGGTTTGCTCGGAGCGGCCGGGGCGCGGACTCGCAGTGGCGCCGCGAGCGAATCCCGCTTCGCTATCGCAATGGAATCGCGGCGGGCTGCCGAGGCGGTATCGCGGACGGTGACCCCGCGCCTTACCTGCCGCGTGCTGGCCTCGCGCGGCGAAGGCGTCGTCAGGATGCGCCTGCTGTTCGCAACCGTGTCCACCCTGGCCGGGTTAGGCTTCTTGACGTTCTCCTCGTGGGGTCCGGAGGTCGCTGGCCCGTTGGCTGGAATGGGCATCTTGTGTTCGTCGATCTTCGGGATACCGTAGCGCGTGAGGTCGATGCGCACCTTGTCGGCGAGCGTGGTCCGCGACAGGTGATCGACGGCGTACGTGTAGAGCTCGCCGCCGCCGAACCACAGGCGCACGTGGATGAAATGGTTGAACGAGCCCGTGACGACGTTCTCGGGCTTCACGGTAGAGCCCGCCACTTTGTACTCGGCGAACAGCTTCGCGCTCTGCGCCGGCGGCGGGATCGTGTGCAGCGGGGCGCCGCCACCCCCGGTGACGATGTCGAGCAGCACCGCATCTGGCCACGTGAACAGGGCGCGCTCGTAGGCATGTTCGTGTCCCGTGGCGAGGATGCCGATGCCCGCTTCGTGCAGGGCCTGCATCATGCGCTCGCGTCTGAGGCGCAGCAGCGAATCGGCCTGCCACTCGGCGTGGTGGAAGCCGACGGAGAAGGGCGGATGGTGCATGAACACGAACGCGGGTCCCTGGTGCTCCTTGAGCCGCGCCACCATCCAGTTGATCTCCTCGTCGGAGTACTTGATTTGGACTTCGCGGGTCCACAGATGTGCGGGATCCGCCATGGGATTGGAGTCGAGCGCGATGAAACGCACCCAACCATCCGCGGAGTCGAAGCAATAGTAGAGGCGGTCGCCGCCCGCAGGCAGCCCGGTGGCCGTGCGCCAGTTCGCGACGCCCTCCACGGCGTCGGTGCGCTCGTGATTGCCCGCGACGGCGAAGTAGGGCACTCGCGACGTGAGCGGCTGGGTGATCTTCAGGAACCGCTCCCAGTGCGCCGGGTAGCGTCCATCGGTCACGAGGTCACCGGTGTTGATGACTGCGGAAACCGTCTCCCCGTGAGCGCGCAGTGAATCTACTTTCGAAAGCATCGCCGCGACCACCTTGCGCTCGGGGCCCCACGTCGGCATGTGGCGTAACCGGCCGGGAATGTCCCGGATCAGGGCAAGATCTGGGAACAGGCCTTTCACGAGCGCAATAGGGATGGTGGCGAGGCCCTTGAAGATCCTGCCGGGCTTGAGCGAGAACATCCGTTGCAGCGTGTAGTACTCCGGTGCCAGTCGGGTGGTGCGATTGCCGGGTCGATTGTCGCCGAGCAGGAAGATGTTGAGCGTATCGGCCGTATACCCGCTGCGCAGCCGCCCGAGGTATCGCCGGGACGAGTCCGCCGTGCCGGGAACGAGGCCGATCAGCGTGTCCCCGAACATGGGGCGCAGCGGTAGCGGGCTCGGGCCGCGCTCATCGCGCTCATTGTGCTCGCTCGAGGTCGAATCGGATCCGATCGGCGCCACGGTCTGCGGGACATAGCTCAAGCGACCGATGTGTGCGCAGCCGGCCATCACCATCGCGGCCAGGGCCGTCACGACAAAATGCCAGGAGCTCGCCGACACGACCCTTCGAGGCGGCATCATCGGGTCGTGACCGCCAGCGTGAAATGATCGCCGAGCCAGCGATGCACGATTTTGTCGCGGCGCTCGATCAGGACGTGGGTCACATACTCGGCCGCCCGGGAATCGGAATACTCGCCGGCTGCGACGGCGGTCCGGATCATCTCGTCCGAGAAGCCCGCGACGATCCTGGCTCCCCAGCGGATGTCGCGCTCGGTGCGATCGTCGAACGCCGGGTTGGGATAGTCCGGGCGCCAACCCGCGGGATCGAACACCGCGGACTCGACGAAGCCCACCGCTGGGATGTTGGGGTCGACGACGGGTTCCCAGGCGAACGGGGCCAGCCCGAGGGTCACAAGCTCATAACCGCTCACCCCATAGTCGACGTAGTACTCCGTTCCTGTCGGATACGCACGGTTTCCCGTGGCGCCGGCGCCGAGCACCGCGCTGAAGTCGATGAGATGGTGGCGGACGAATGCGCGATCCGGACCCTTGACCCAGGTGTCGAGTGAGTTCGGTCCGCGGCTGTCCGCATGATTGAGCCACGCGCACAGTGTCCACAGGCCCCGCAGCTCGCGTCGCAGCTCGTGCGGGACGAGATCCTCGGGATCATCCTTGCGACGGCCGAAGTACTCGTAGGGGCCGATCGGCTTGCCTTCAAGAAATCGGCTCGCGATGCAGCGGTAGCTGCCGTCCACCGGAGCAGCGACCTGCGCCAGCAGGCGCGCGATGTAATCCTTGGTGATGGGTCGCTTGCGACCGCGTTCGTCCGTGTAGGTGGCATCCTTGCCGATGTCCAGGTCCTCCGCCCGGAACGTGGCAATGGTGTTGTCGGGCACGTTGTAACCCGCCGCCCAGAACAGGTGCGACCCGATGACATCGCACGCGCTGGCGAGGTCCGCATAGCCCGGCGGGTCGAACTTGACGAGGAACCGGCTGCCGCCCGAATCCTTGATCTGGAATCCATGCGTCACGCCCTGAGATTTGGCCTTGGTCACTGTCCAGCGCCCCGCCGCGGGACCGGTGCCGGGGCCGGGGCCGTGCATCATCTGCTCGGGGGTCACCGGGCGGAAGCCCAAGCGTGGCTGCCACCACGTGCTGGGCAGGCGCACCTGGTCGCTCCCATCCACGTTCGCTGCTTCGCGCTTGTGGCCGCTGATCCTGCGCGCCAGCAGAGCGACATCGAAGAAACGCGTCGCGGGACGGACCAGGCTGTTGTCGATGAGGTCATAGTCGTAGGAATACTGCCGCTGCTCTGGACCCGTGGTCGCACTGCTGTCCGGGCTCCCCGCGCGCGCAAACGAAGCCACGGCCAGAGCGAGCCCGGCGAGGAGCGCAGGCGCAAGCGCGGGGGCCTTCATGATTCACCTCCGAGCGAGAACAGGAAGCGAACCGCTTCGCGGCTGAAATCCAGCCCGATCGAACCACGCGGCTTGTGGTCGTCTCGCACGCGCAACGAGAACCCGAACGAATGGTGCAGTGTATTGAGCTTGGCGTCACTCCACAGATCCGGATAGACGCCGCCCCACTCCGAATGGAGATCCACCTCGAGCCGTCGCTCGAGCGGGAAGACGTAGTCCAGACGCGTGAGCAGCAGGTCGTGGTCATGGAAGCGACCGGGGGAGAAGCCGCCCAAGCCGGCCTGGCCGCCGAGCGTGGACAGGTCGGAGACCAGCAGTCGATCACGGTTCGAGCTGACCTGTTGGTCGGTCACCCGCACCCGGAGGCGCAGCGTTCGCGGGTCACGCATGAACGAAACGCCCGCCTCGGCCTCGGCCTCAACGCGTGTGAACTGCGCACCGTCGGCAATTCCGGAGTGCAGCGCGAGCGCGCGGCTCGGCACATCGAAGCGTTCCGCGGACACCAGCATGCGTCCGCCACGACTCCAGTGCGGCGATCCGACGCGCCAGTCGTGCAGGAGGCTCGCGCCGTAGACCAGGTTCTCCACGCGCCGGTCGAGCGTCGCGGCTGCCAGTGCCGGGAAGCGCCGCTCGATGGGGACCGCTCCGGTCTCACGACCTGTGCGCGTGACCTGGCTGCGCGGGCCGGCCCACAGGCTGATGGCCGAGGTGGGGCGGGTGCGATCCCGCTCCCGATTCGAGGCCCAGGTCAGGCCTCCGCGAACGAACTCGCGCTGGCTGGCGTAGTCCGACACGCTGTCGACCCGCGTGTCCTGGCCGACACCGTAGAAGCGATCCTGCGGACGCCATTCGTAGCCGTACTGCACCGACGCCGGGCGGCCGGACCAGGTCACCAGGGTGCGGTTGTAGCGGTGCAGCGTGCCTGCGTATTCAGCGCTGATTCTGCTCTGCAGCGCGCCGGGAAAGACATCCTTGCGGACCTCCATGGCCCCGCCGAGGCTCGTCCGATCGCCCAGCTTCGCCGGCCTGAGGACGAACAACCGGCTACCCGACCCCGGGGACGGGATCAGTCCATTGGCGAAGCGCGGATTCTGCTCCAGATGAAACAGCGCCTGGTCCAGCACGTAGCCCAACCCGGAGAGCGGCAGCGAGACGATCTGCCCCGGCAACAGCGCGACCCGCTCCCAGCCGGTCCGCCGCGAGAGGGCATGCGGCGGATTCCACGGCACCTCGGTCGAGGCGGCGAGGCTGTCGGCGTCAGGCGGGGCCGCGGCAGCGGACCCGACGAGTGCCGTTGGCGAGAGCAGCATGAGGAAGAGCAGCACGCCGCGATGACCTGCACTTGCGGCAGCGCGTGCGGGTGGTCCTGGGAGCCGGTGACCGCCCCCGTCGTAGAATAGGACCGTGACGGCCAGCCACAGGGCACCGAGCAGGTAGCCGCCGAGCACGTCGCTTGGCCAATGCTCGCCTGAATCGACTCGGGCGAGACCCATCAGCCCGATCAGCGTGACCAGCACGGCGATGAGCGAGTTGCGTCCGACGGAGGGGCGCATACGCAGGTAGACGAGCCAGCACAGGAACCCGACGAATGCGGTGAAGTTCAGCACGTGTCCCGCGGGGTAGCTGGGGTTCGCGATGTGGTGTTCGACGTGCACCAGCTGGCTACTCGGCCGGGGCCGGTCCACCAGCAGTTTAACCACGGCGTTCATGCCCGCGCTGCCCAGCGCGTCGAAACTTCCGGACACGGCCTCCCACTTTCGCCCAAAAGCAAGCAGGACGATGATGATCCCTCCGTAGACGATGTCCACCAGCGGCGGGAAGCCCACGGCATTGAGCGCGTGCAACGGCACGGCGAGAACCCGCATGTCGGTGGCTTGGATGGTGCGCGTGATCCGAACGTCACTCGGAAAGTATGGCACGCGATGCACCAGGATGGACAGCAGCAGCGCGGCGGTTCCGGCTCCGATGCCGAGCCCGGTCCACAGGCCGCGCCGGAACCGCGCCGGCGCATACCGGGTCGACTCGGGCACCGCAGTGCGCCCCCGGTGACTCGCGATCCGCTCGCCCATGGTTATCGGCCGCTCAGGAGTGAGCGGGTGCGGGTTGGGTCGTGTCGTCCTTCGCCGCGCCGTTGTGGCTGGGTGGGTCCGCGGCGTACGTGGGCGCCGCGGGAGCGGACTCGACCGGGATGGTGAGGCCGATGCCGTTGCCCACGATCCTGGACAGCGCGGCCGGCACGATCTCGATCTCGACGATGTGACGTGCCGGCGCGATGTCCCCCCCGGAACTGGCGAGCACGCTGTCTTCGGTGGTGATGCGCACGCGCTTGGCGCGATAGCTCTTCAGCTCGTTGGGCGTGTGTGCGGACGCGGCGTGGAAGTGGCCGACCAGCTCCGCGTCCCCCATCCCGTCATAGACCGAGACGTCCAGGTAGCCATCGTCCATCTTGGCGTCGGGAGCCGCGAGCATGTTGTTGCCCATGAGCGGTGCGTTCGAGACCGTGACGATTCGCGTGGAGGCCTGGATCTCCGTGCCATCCAGCTCGATCCGCATCGTCCCCAGCTTGGCCTGGAAGAAGCGCTGTAACACCCGGGGGAGCGCGCGCCAATGCCGCTTCTCGAACGCCTGACCGGCCAGCGCACCGATCGCGGCCAGGCCGACCCCGGCGCATTCGAGGAAGTGCTCGTCGTGCTTGCTCTGGTTCGAGCGCAGGCGGCCGACGTCGATGTGCCGCGTCGTGCCCATGCCGATGAGTGCGCACGCATCATCGATCTCAAGCGGAACACCCAGCGAGCGGGCGATGTTGTTCATGGTTCCGATGGGTACCACGCCCAGCACGGTGGCGGTGCCGATGAGCTGCGAGGCGACGTCGCTGATGGTGCCGTCCCCGGCGGCGACGATGACCAGCGGAAGCCCATCGCGCACGGCATCCTTGGCGAGCGCGCGAGCGGCTTTGCCCGAGGTCTTGAATCCGATGCTCGCCTCGATCCCGTGAGCGTGCAGGCTGCTGATGATCTGCGACAAGCGCAGGGCGTTGTTGCTGACGTCCTTGCCCGAGGCGGGATTGAAGATCAACTGTGCGCGACGAACGCCCTGACCGACTTCCCCGTTCGCACCCCGACCCTGGCCCGGTTCCGCGACACGGCGCTCGAGCTCGGCGATGGAGGTTTCCAACGCTCCCAGCTTCGACTTGCGCCGATCCAACCGCGCCGACGTCTTCTCGACCTTGGCCAACATCTCGACGTGTTTCTGCTGCTTGCGCTTGAGCGACTTGTGGAGCGTGGTCATGGTGGGCTCACTTATTTTCGCGAAACTTCGCGAAGGTGTGGATGGGACGAGAACGGACTGGGGGCCTGGGCGGCCTGCTGCATACGCAGCCAGCGGGCGCACATCGCGGAATACACTCCAAACGCCATCAGGCCGAGTCCTGCAGCTGCGAGCAGGGCGCGGCCGAACGGCTGGTGCGCCAATTCGAGGAGCGCTCCCTGTAGCCCCGGATCGGAGCCCGAGCGCAGGTGCATCGCACCGGCGACCAGCAGCACGCCGATGAGCGTGAATACGATTCCGCGCGAAACGATCCCGACGCGGCCGAGCCCGACTGCCCAACGGCGTTCGAGTGGATGCAGCCGCTCGAGCACCAGGTCGCGCTCGAAGTGTTTGCGCCAGCCCATGACGATCTGGGCGATCCCGGAGCCGAAGATCCAACACAACCCGATGGCCACGACGATCACGCCGCCGAACGGGCGAGCGAGCAACGCCACGGTCCAGTCCTGGTTCCGGTCGACGTGCGGCTGGCTGCCGATGAGCAAGCGCACGGTCGCGGCGAGCAGGCCGAGGTAGGCAATGGCGCTCATGGCGTAGCCGATCCGCTGCGCAATGCCGGCCGCGGAATGTCCGCGGCGAAGCGGGTCGAACACGGCCCGGATGACGCCCCAGATCGCGTATCCCGCCAGTCCCACTGCAACGACGAACAGCAGCGCCCGGCCCATAGGCTGGTGACCGATCAGGTCGATTGAGCTCGCCGGGGTCATGGGCTGGCGAGCGCGACCGAGCGCCCACTCCAGCGCCAATGCTCCCGGCACGAAGTAGATGATCCCGCGGATCACGAGTCCCAAGCGCGCGAGCCGTTCGATCCAGGTGTACTGCGAAGCGTCGCGGGCTAGCCTACCCACGCTGCGCAGATCGCGGGTCAGGACGGCGGGCCGGGGAGCGTTCAAGAGCGCCATGGATCCGGCCGTCAGGCCGTTCCGACTTCAGACGTGACGGGTGCGGCCGGCGCCACCGGCTGGTGAACGAAGTAGCGCACCTTGCCCCAGCGGTAGAAGCGGATCGTGAGCGTCAGCCACAGGCTGCCGAACAGGTAGGCGCCCATGACATCGCTGAACCAGTGCTGTCCGAGATAGATGCGCGACAGCCCCATGAGCGCGATGAGCAATGGCAGCACCACGAGCAGCGCGGTGCGTCCGATTGAGGGCTTGAGCAGTGTGAAACACAGGAAGACGAGGAACCCACAGAACGCCGTGGTCGACAGCACGTGGCCACTCGGGAACCCGGAGGAGGGCAGTTGTCGCAGGACGTGCACGAGGTCCGCGCTCGGCCGGGGCCTGAACACGACCAGCTTGACGAGCGCCCCCAAGCCGGTGCTGACGGTCGAGAACAGCGTCGCTACGGCTTCCCAGCGCAGTCCGGAGAAGAACAGCGCGAGGATCACGACGGCGCCGATCGGAATCACCTGGGGAAAGAAGCCGAGCCAGCTGATGCCATACATCAGGCGATCGAACAGCTGACCGTGGTAGGCCTGAACCGACAGCGTGATTCTCAGGTCGAGTGGGAAGTAGGCGACGAAGTGCGCCACGACGGCGAGCACCACGAACACGGCGGATGCGCCCCACACGTAGGCCTGGAATGCGACCGCGCGGTAGCGTCGGGTGTGCCGGGGAGCGATGACCGCGGCATCCAACTTCTTCAGCGGATCGGCCTGCGCTCCAGCGTCGGGCAGTGGTTTCGCCACGGCGTCCGGCATGGGGATCTCCGTCCTGGGACATCATAGAGGTGCGCCGCCGACTGGACGCGTCGTGTGCCATGCGGGGCACGTCGATGCCAGTTACGACAAGCACTGCACTTCTTGTGCCAGCAGGCTCCTGCGCAAAGCTGTGGCAAACGCCCGGTCCGCGAAGCCCGCGACCCGTGAAACCCTCGGAAAATGCCGGAAAACTTGTAAGTCTTTCCGGGGCTACACGCAGGTCCTACAATCCGGGACGGTCGATGCGCTCGAAATCGATGAAACCGCGCTCGGGATCCGTGTGCACGAGCTTGAGTCGCACGCGGTCCCCGACGTCGAGGCCCGCCGCGTGCCGCTCGATCCTGCCCTCGACCGGAGGGTCGAGCAGGCGGGCCCAGGTCCCCTTGGGCGAGGCGCCCGTGACGATGCCGTCGAACTCCTGGCCGATGCGGCCCGCCAGCCAGCAGGCCGCCGCGGCCTTGCGCAGCAGGCGCTCGACCTTCTGCGCGGCATCCTCCTTCTGCGTGCACTCGGTTGCGATCGCGATCAGCGCGGCCGGGGCGTAAGGCACTTGCTCCCCGGAGAGCGCGGCCTTGAGCAGTCGCTGCGTGATGAGGTCGGGGTAGCGGCGATTCGGTGCGGTCGAATGCGTGTACTCGCTGACGGCGAGACCGAAGTGGCCCGTCACCGGCTGGTCGGGAAAGCTGGCGAGGTATTCGCCGCGTCCGAGCAGCTTGACGATCGAGAGCGACAGATCGGGAAAGCGCTGCGGATCGGCGGCGCGACGCGCGAGCAGGAACTCGTGCAGCGCCTTGACGTCCGGCTGGCTCGGGAGTTTCGCGCCGCTTGCGGCCGCGAGCTCGACGATGCGCGGCCAGCGTTCGGGAGACCGCACCAGCCGTCGAACGACCGGAAAGCGGCGCGCTTCCAGGAACTTGGCGATGACGCCATTGGCCGCGATCATGAAGTCTTCGATGAGTTCCTTCGCCCGATTGCGTTTCTCCGCCTCGAGCGCGGTGACCGCATCCGCCAGGAAGCGCGCCCGAACCTCGAGGGTCTCGAGTTCCAGTGCTCCCTGCTCATGCCGTTGGGTCTTGAGCTGCTGCGCCTTCGCATCTTGAAGTCGCAAGTTGTCCGCGAGCCCGGGCACCCCCGAGACTTCCGCGGGCACACTCGCGCTGCCCTCCAGCCACGGACCAACGCGTGAATACGCCAGCTTGGCCTGGTTGCGGACCAGCGCGCGATACACCTTCGACGCGCCCGCGCGGCCCGCGCGATCGACTTCCAACTCGACCACCAGGGCGAGCCGGTCCTCGCCCTGGACGAGTGATGTCAGATCCGTACTCAGGCGATCGGGCAGCATGGGGAAGTTCCGCGGAGCCGTGTACACCGAGGTGGTGTTCGCATGCGCATGCTCGTCCACGGGTGAGCCGGTGGCGACCACGGCACTCACGTCCGCGACCGCGATCATGATGGTCACGTCTCCGCCGGGGTTCGCCTTGGCCACGGTGAGCTGATCGAGATCGCGCGAATCGTCGTTGTCGATCGAGCACCACACGAGTGCGCGCAGATCCTGGATGTCGGACGCGTAGGGCGCGGCCGGCGCACGCGCGGCGGCCGCCTGCGCCAGCGCTGTCGCGGGCATGTCCGGCTGTAGGCCGCGCTCGAGCATGGCCGTGCGGGCCACACGCAACAGTAGCTCGCGATCTTGAGGTCGCACGGCACTCATTCGGCGGCCCGCCCGGTGGAGTCGCGGGTCGTCGTGGATCGTTCGAAGTCAGGGCAGCCCCCGGCTCGCACGGGGTCGAGCGCTCGCTGGAGCACAGCGAAGGCTTCTGCAGGGGAGTTCACGAACTGGAACAACGCCAGGTCCTCGCGCGCGATCATCCCGTGCCGGACGAGGGCGTCAAAGTTCACGACCTCGTTCCAATAGTCCGTGCCGTAGAGCAGGATCGGGACCGGCTGCGCGAGCTTCCGCGTCTGCGACAGCGTCAACAGTTCGAACAGCTCGTCCATGGTCCCGAACCCGCCCGGGAACACGACCAGCGCACGCGCGAGATGGGCGAACCACAGCTTGCGCATGAAGAAGTAATGGAACTGGAAGCACAGCTCGGGAGTGACGTACGGGTTGGGAAGCTGTTCGTGCGGCAAGCCGATGTTGAGCCCGACGGTGCGGCCACCCGCTTCGCGCGCGCCGCGGTTGGCGGCCTCCATGATGCCGCCGCCGCCGCCCGTACAGACGAGGAACCGGGCATAGGTGCTGTGGAGCCCCATGGACCACGTCGTGATCAGTTTCGCCAGTTCCCGGGCCTCCGTTACGAAGTGCGCAAGTGGACCGCGTTCGTCCAGGCGGGCCGAACCGAAGAAAACCACCGTGTCGCAAACGCCCTGCGCGTTGAAAGTCCGAAGCGGTTGCAGGTACTCGGCGATGATCCGCAGCGGTCTCGCTGCTTCGCTGTCCAGGAACCGATCATCGCGATAGGCAAGCGGCGGCTGTAGAGCTTCGGGCGGCATCCGGGTCTCGTTTGGCAAGCTACCTCCTGGGCTCCTCGTGGAAGGCTTCCCGAGAGCTATATAGCTCACCCCGATGGCGAAGCGAAAGGCGGGCGCCGGAATGCTGCGCGCTCCCCGTGGCAAGGCGATATGCTGGTGCGGGGAATGCCGTCAGCGGCGATGACCGCGATCATCGGTCGGCTCGTCATGCCTCGCTCGATCGTCGTGTCGCCGGCCGCGGCCGCGAGCATGAGGCTCGCGGTTCTTGTTCGCCCAACCCGGCGGGAATTGGCGCCAGTGTCCGCGCGGTACCGTGGAGAGGGCGCGCGGGACGGAACGGTCGTCGATCAGGATGAACTGCCCGCGTCCGCGCTGTGACCTGTACCACTGGCTGTTGTCGTAGACGTAGTAGTTACCTCCGTAACGGAACATGTCGTAGCTCGGTCGTTCCGTGACGAGAATCTCCTCTACGCGCGTGCCACGGATACCCGTCCAGTGCGGGGTGCTTCCAAAGTTGATCTGCAGGGTCGCGGGGGGTGCGTTCGCCCCCCGATCACGGTGATTCCTCGCCTGAACCGGCGCGGCCATCGCGAGCGTCAAGCTCAAGGCCAGCAGCGGGAGCGACACATGCGTACCTGGACGAGTGTTCGTTCGGGCATCCTTTCGTGAACTGCGTGCTGCGGTAAGCGCTGACGAACCCTTTCGAATCCGTGCACGCGCTGCGGGACGCGCCGTGCACGCCCCGAAGCGAATGCACGGCATCCCTAACAAGGTTCAAATACGCCAGAAGCGTGCCAGTCACGACTCTGGTCGCGGGTTCTGTCGTAAGACGCTGCTGAGCAAAGTGGTGGGAGAGAGAGCGCCGCCGCCGCGGGCGCCGCTCGGGCGCCTTGAGAACCCGCCGACGCTGGGCATTTCTTCAAACCGAGGCAGGACTTGCAGTCGTCCATATTGAACCCCCCTGCGGACGGACGGATAGTGGGCGCGGAGTACTGAACCGATCGGCCGGCTCGGTCCCAACAGCGTCGATGGGAGGACGTTGATGCGGCTTTGGCTCGCGCGGGGCGTGCTGCTGGCGGTGGTCGTCGCCACCATCGGATGTGACCAGGCCTCGAAGCACTTCGCGACCCGTCACTTGATGGGCGCCGGCCACCCCCCTCGGCCCGGAACGACTTCCGCCAGCGCCGGAACTGCCGCACGCTGACCCCCGCCGCGCTTGCCCCTTCGGTGTTCGTGATCTTCCCGCACTCGGCCAGCCGGAGCAGGCCCGGCCGCTGTGATTCCTTCTGGCTCATCGTGAGTGGTCCCATGGGGGGACATAATCACGTTGCGGTTAGGCCGGACAGAATCGTGTCGCATCCACACGCGGCGGAGGGCACTTTTCCGCGGTAGTCCCGAGGCGTAGTCTGCTCGGCTGCGTGGGGCATGTCCGTGCACGCCATGACCCCGGCCGCCCGATGCGCAGCCTTCGCGCGCATCCGCCTCAGGACTGGAGTCGCAACGATCGAGGAGGATTCGCGCCGTGCTTCGACTCGACACCGGCAACACCGCCTTCATGCTGTTGTGCAGCAGCCTGGTGATGCTCATGACTCCGGGTCTGGCGTTCTTCTATGGCGGGCTGGTCAGCCGCAAGAACGTGCTCGCGATCATGATCCAGAGCTTCGTCTCGCTGTGCTGGACCACTGTGGTGTGGTTCGTGTGCGGTTACTCGCTGTGTTTCTCGGGCGACGTGGGCGGCGTGATCGGCAACCTCGACATGGCGTTCATGCGCGGCGTCAACCTTATGGCGCCTTCGCCCAACGACAGCATCCCGCTCATCGTGCACATCGCCTACCAGATGATGTTCGCCATCATCACGCCGGCGCTGATCACCGGCGCGTTCGCCAATCGCGTCACGTTCAAGGCCTACTTCATCTTCCTCACGCTGTGGCTGCTGTTCGTGTACTTCCCATTCGTGCACATGGTGTGGGGCGGAGGGGTGCTGGCGAAGTGGGGGGTGCTGGATTTCGCCGGCGGCATCGTGGTGCATAACATCGCCGGCATCGCCGCGCTGGCATCGGTGCTGTACGTCGGCCGGCGGAAGGTGCAGGACAAGGGCCCCCACAGCATCCCGCTGGTGGCGCTGGGTACCGGGCTGTTGTGGTTCGGCTGGTACGGCTTCAACGCCGGCAGCGAGTTCCGTGTCGACGCCGTGACGGCGACCGCGTTCCTCAATACGGACCTCGCCGCTTCGTTCGCGGGCATGGCCTGGTTTGCGATCGAATGGATGTCGGGCAGCAAGCCGAAGTTTCTCGGATTGCTCACCGGTTCAGTCGCGGGTCTGGCCACCATCACGCCTGCGGCGGGATACGTGTCACCGGCCAGCGCCGCGATCATCGGCATCCTCTCGGGCGTGGTGTGCTTCTACGCGGTCGCGCTCAAGAACAAGCTCCGCTGGGACGACGCGCTCGATGTCTGGGGCGTGCATGGGGTCGGCGGCTTCATCGGCATCATCCTGCTGGGCGTATTCGCCACCCGGGCCTACAACCCGGCGGGTACCGATGGACTGCTCGCGGGCAACTCCGCGTTCTTCCTCAAGCAGTGCGCCGCTGTGCTGCTGTCGTCGGTATGGGCGTTCGTGTTCACGTACGGCATGCTGTGGTTGATCGACCGCGTCACGCCGGTGAAAGTCGCGGCCGGGGCGGAGGAGGTCGGCCTCGACGAGGCATTGCACGGTGAGACGGCTTACGTCGAAGCGCTGTGAGCGTGACGGCACGCGTGATGCGGGCACTGAGGATCGCCCTCCTGTTGACGACCGCGGTGGCGGGCTTCGGCGTGCCCCGCGCGCTCGCCGCCGATACCGCCGCCCCACGGCTGCCGGCGTGGCTCGATGAGGTCACGCTCGACGGCTTCCTCTCGACCACCTACTCGTACAACTTCAATCGTCCCGATACGCGCACGAACCAACTGCGCGTGTTCGATCTGGCTGACAATAGCTTCGCGTTCGACGTGTTCGAGTTGGTGGCGCAACGCGCGGTTGCGAACCCGCGCGAGGCGGGGTTTCGCGTGGATGTGGCGCTGGGCAGTTCGGTGCCGAGGGTGTCCTCGTCGCGCGGACTGTTTCGCACCGACTCCACGACCACGGACATCGACCTGCAGCAGGCGTTCGCGAGCTACGTTGCGCCGCTCGGTTCGGGGCTGCGCATCGACCTGGGCAAGTTCATCACGTCCCACGGCTACGAGGTGATCGAGGGCTACGACGGCTGGAACGACAACGCGTCGCGTTCGATCCTGTTCGGATTCGCGATTCCGTTCACCCATACCGGCGCACGCGCATCCTATGTGTTCTCGAAGCGCCTGACCGGGGTGGCCATGGTCGTCAATGGCTGGGATCTCGCGGTGGACAATAATCGCTCCCAGACCGTGGGTGGCCAACTCCTGCTCACGCCGGTGGCGGCGCTCACGCTCACATTCACCGGCATGACCGGGCCGGAGCGGTCGAACGATGATTCCGACGCCCGCACGCTGTTCGACGGGACCGCGATCTGGAAGTTGGCGGACCACCTCACGCTCGGCGCCAACGGCGACTGGGGACGCGAGCGCGGTGCAGTCGTCGTGGGGCAGCAGGCCCGCTGGGACGGTTTCGCCGGGTACGCGCGCTCCATGTACAGGAACATGGCGTTGTCGCTGCGCGCCGAGAGCTTCAACGACCGGGACGGCGCGCGGACCGGCACCCCGCAGCGGCTCACCGAGTTCACCGTGACACCCGAGGTGCGCCTCGCGCCGCACCTGTTGGTGCGCGCCGACCTGCGCGTGGACCGTTCGAATCACTCCGTGTTCGAGAAGCGCGCGGGCAACACCGACACCCAGCCCACGGTATTGCTGAATTTGATCTACAGCTTCTGACCCCTGAGGGCAGTTGGGCGTGATCGACAGCTTCGGGCACCCTGCCAGTCTGGGTCCGGAACCGGACTGCTCACCGTGACACCCGTCGCTCGAGCTCGCGGAGGAGTGCCTCCATGTCCGTCTTCGACCGGTGGCGCGGGTCGCGGGGCAGGTGTACGAACGCGTGCATCTCGTCCACCGGGTGCGGCGCCAAGGCGGCGACCAGCCGCGCGCGGAGTGCCTCGTCGAGGCGATTGCTCCCGGTCTCGACGCAGAGCGTGGCGCATTGACCGAGCACCGCGTCGGGCCGACCGAGGTAGGCGGCATGCCGCACACCGGCGACCGAGAGCGCATGTATCTCGGCGGGCAGCCCCCACCACGTGACCCCTAGGCGCCAGACTCTCCGGCCCACGCGGCCCATGAGCCACAGGCGGCCCTCGGCATCGAGGCGCGCGGCGTCGCCGGTGCGGTGCCAGACGTCGGCGCCGTCGGCGATCTTGCTCGCGCGCTCGGCCCCCGGGTCCCCGAGATAGCCGCGCAGCACGTGATCCCCGCTCACGACGATCTCTCCGACCTCGCCGGCCGGCACGTCCCACTCGCGCCAGCCTTGCGGGCCGAGCGCGATCGGGGTGTCGCAGGGACGGACCAGTCGCACGCGAATGCGCCCGACCGGCCGCCCCACGCACAGCCCTTCGCCGCCACTCTCGATGCCGGCAATCATTGCGCGCGCCTCGATGCCGGAGATCGGCTCGGCCTCGGTGCTGCCGTACACCACGTGCACGTCACCCGTCACGGTCTCGGTGAGCAGGCGTGCGAGCGGGGGCAGCACCGGGGCGCCGCCGGTGAACAGCGCGCGTAGCTCCAGACGCACATGCTGCGCGCGGCACCACGTCGCGAGCCGCTCGTAGAATGCCGGCGAGCCACTCGTGGTGGTGACATGCTCGTTGGTCAGCTGGCGCAGAATGGCCGCCGGGGAGATGTCCGCCGGGCGGCGCGGATCGAAATCGGGTAGCACGGTGG
>JAYVCN010000460.1:0-3963 GCA_043749875.1 Candidatus Eiseniibacteriota bacterium
CCATCGTGCCGCGGATGGGCGGGCTCGGCGCAGCGTGGGCGAATCTCGCGGGCGCGGTGGCCTCGTACCTCATGGCGCTGGCCTTTGCGGGCGTGATCCTGCCCGAGACCGCCCTGGCGCGCGCGGGGGTGGTGGCGCGCGCGCTGCTGCTCACGCTGCCGCTGCTCGCAGTGTCGCTCATGGTCACGCACCAGGGCCACGAGCTGCTGCTCGGGGTGTCGCTGCGGCTGGCGCTCGTGCCGCCTGCGATCGTGGCCCTGTTCGCGCTCGGGCTGATCACCCGTTACGATCTGGAGAAGCTGTCGGCGCTCGAGCTCAAGTCCGCGGCCGTCCGCCGAGTGCGCGATGCGCTGGTGGGCGCGGCAGACCGGCTGGCGCGCGTGTTCGAGCCGCGGAGGACCGCATGACGCCCCCCACCATCGCCCCCCCGCGCGTGTTGGTCGTGGTGCCGGCCCACAACGAGGAACAGAGCCTGCCGGTGACGCTGGCGGAAGTGCGCGCGAAAGCTCCAAGCGTGGACCTGTTGGTGGTCGACGACGGCTCGCGCGATGGCACGGCGCGTGTGGCGCGCGAGGCCGGCGTGCCGGTGCTCTCGCACGCGGTCAACCTGGGCGTGGGAGGGGCCCTGCAGACCGGCTTCCGCTGGGCGTACGAGCATGGCTACGACATCGCCGTGCAGCTGGACGCCGACGGCCAGCACGACCCCGCCTACCTGGCGGCATTGCTCGCGCCGGTGCTGGAGGGGCGCTGCGACGTGGCCATCGGCTCGCGCTTCGTGGCCGCCTCCGGTTACCGCGCGCCGTGGACGCGCCGGCTCGGCATGCTGCTGTTCAGCGGCGTCGTGCGCCTGGCGCTCGGCCGGGCGATCTCCGACACGACCTCGGGGTTTCGCGCTTATAACCGCGCGGTCATGCGCGTGTGCCAGCACGACTTCCCCAAGGACTTTCCCGATGCGCCGCTGCTCATCGCGCTCGCGCGCCGCGGCTTCCGGCTCGACGAGGTGCCGGTGGTGATGCGCGAGCGCAAGGCCGGGCAATCGTTCTACACCCTGGGCAAGCAGCTCTACTACCCGTACAAGAACCTGCTGGCGTCGCTCATGGCGCTCATCCGCAGGCCCGTCTAGGAGGAGGCCGCGATGTTCCTGTCCCGCACCCAGGTGATCACCGCGCTCGGCGCGGTGCTGATGGCGCTGTACGTGCTCGACCTCGTGCGCCGCCGCAAGCTCTCGGAGGAGTACTCGCTGCTGTGGGTCATGGCGACCACGGTCATCGCCGTGCTCGGCTTCTCGACGCCGCTCTTGACGTGGATCACGCATGTGCTCGGCTTCCTCGGTGAGTCGTCCACGACGTTCGCATTCGGGCTCGCGTTCTCGCTGGCCATGTTGCTGTACCTGTCGCTCAAGCTGTCCCGCGTCGGGTTCGAGAACCACTCCCTCACCCGCGAGCTGGCGCTGCTGCGGGAAGAAGTCGACGAGCTCAAGCGCGGCCATGCGCAGGGCGCTCGGTGAAGCGTACGCTGCAGCTGCTGTTCGGCGTCGGCGTCTCGGCGCTGGGTGTGTGGCTGTCCATGAAGGACGTCCCCTTCAGCGAGGTGCTCGCTGCCCTGAAGGGCGCGAACCCGCTCGGGTTCGTGCTCGTCATGCTGGTGACGCTGGGCGGCTTCGGGCTGCGCGCCGTGCGCTGGCAGTATTTCATCTCGGCCGGCCGTCGCATCGGTCTGGGCTCGCTGTTCAGCGCCACGATGATCGGGTTCATGGCCAACAACGTGCTGCCATTCCGGCTGGGCGAGTTCGTGCGGCCGTGGGCGCTGGCGCGGCGTGAGCACCTGTCCAAGAGCACGCTGCTCGCCACCGTCGTGGTCGAGCGCGCCATCGACATGCTGACGCTGCTCGGCATTTTTGGCGTGACCATGCTCGTGCACCCGATCGCCGAGAACACCGACGCGGGACGCCTCGTGCAGTGGGGCGCGCGCGTGCTCATCGGATTGTGCGTCGTGCTGACCGCGTTCGTGGTGGCCGCCGAACGGAACCGGGTACTGGCTTCGAGCCTCGTGCGCCGCGTCACGGCACGGCTGCCGGGCGAGGCGCGCGCGCGGGTCGCGCACATGCTCGAACGCTTTCTCGAGGGGCTGGGGTTGTTTCGCGACCTGCGCCGGCTGACGCTGGTGTTCGCGCTGTCGTTCGCGATGTTCCTGTGCTTCGCGTTCGCGCTGAGCGTGAGCCTGTGGTCGCTGGGCATCTCGCTGCCGTGGTACGCGGGCCTGGTGATGCTGGTGATCACCGCCATCGGCATCATGGTGCCGGCCGCGCCCGGCTACATCGGCACGTTGAACATCGCCTGCACCGCCGGGCTGGCCCTGTTCGGAGTCGGCAAGGCGCAGTCGGTGCCGTTCTCGTGGTTCTACTTCTTCAGCCAGTGGCTGCCCATCACCGCGGTCGGGCTGGCGTACCTGAACCGCGAGGGGCTGTCGCTGCGCTCCCTCGGCCAGGCGCAGAGCGGGGACGCGGCGTGAGCGCACGCGTGAGCCGACTCGCGGAGCTAGGCCCTGAACGCGGCCGCCACCTTGCGCACGGCGCGCACGACATCGTCGACGTCGCGGTCCGTCATGCGCGCGAACAGCGGCAGCGTGATGGCGCGGCGGTAGGCGTCCTCGGCCACCGGCAGGGCGCCCTCGCGCAGTCCGAGGCTGGCCCGGAAATGCGGATGGAAGTGGATGGGGATGAAGTGCACGCTGGTGCCGATGTTCTCGGCGCGCATCTCCTCGATGAAGCGCGCGCGGTCGACGCTGAGCCGGTCGAGCTCGAGCGCGATGGCGAACAGGTGCCAGGCGTGCGTCATGCCAGGACGGGCCACGGGCACGCGCACCTGGGGCATGCCGGCGAGGCCGGCCGCGTAGCGCGCCACCAGCTCGTGCCGGCGCTGCTGCGTGCTCTCGAACCGTTCGAGCTGCGCCACGCCGATGGCGGCGAGCAGGTCGGACAGGTTGTACTTCCAGCCCGGCGCGGTGATCTCGTAGAACCACGAGCCGCTGGCGCCGTAGCGCTTCCAGGCGTCGCGATTCATGCCGTGCAGGCTCAACAGCCGGATGCGCTCGGCCAGCGCCGCGTCGTCGGTGACCGCTGCGCCGCCCTCGCCGGTGGTGAGGTTCTTGGTGGCGTAAAACGAGAACGCGGTGACGTCTGCCAGCGCCGCACAGCCGACCGGACGCCCGTGCGAAGCGGCGCCCAGGGCATGGGCCGCATCATCCACGATCTTGATGCCGCGCGGCGCGGTGAGTGCGCGCAGCGCGTCGTAGTCGCACGGATGCCCGGCGTAGTCCACGCTCATCACCACGCGCGTGCGCGGCGTGATGGCGGCGGCGACGCGGCGCGGGTCGAGGCACAGCGTGTCGGCTTCCACGTCCACCAGCACTGGCTTGGCCCGCACGTGCTCGATGACGTTGACCGTGGCCGCGAACGTGTACGGGGTCGTGATCACCTCGTCGCCGGCGCCGACGCCGAGGGCTTCGAGCGCCAGGTGCAGTGCGCCGGTGGCACTGTTGAGCGGCACGGCGTGCTTGGCGCCCGCCAGCGCGGCCACGCGCTCGGCCAGCTCGAACGCGCGCGGGCCGGTGGTGATCCAGCCGGACTCGAGCGCCTCAAGTACGAGTTCACGCTCGCGCGCGCCGATGTCGGGTGCGGCGATGGGCAGGAACACCGCGCGGACGGGGGTGCCGCCCTGCGAGGCGAGCCGCTCGGCCGGCAGCGGGAGGGACGGGTCGTTCACGCTGCCAGTCTAGAGCCAGCGCGCGTCACGGCGCCAACCCCCGCGCGTACGCGCTGAGCGAGGCATCCCCCATGTCTCCCCGCAAGCACCAGTTCACCCGCGATTCGCTCGGTCTCGCGTTCACCCAGTACCTGGTGCGCGCGATGAGCATGGTGCGCGGTTTCGTCGCGGCGAGGATGCTGGACCCGATGGCGTTCGG
>JAYVCN010000461.1:0-5842 GCA_043749875.1 Candidatus Eiseniibacteriota bacterium
GCCAATGACCAGCTGCTGTTCCCGGTCACGGCCCTCTATTCCATGAGTGCGCCCAGTAAGGCCAGCACGCTTGCGGCCTACACCCAGCTCGGCGGCCGCGTGTGGCTGGCCGGGGGCGGCGCGGCCTACGCGTCGCTCAGGCACTTCGACAGGCCCGCCAATAACCGCGGTCAGACCACCGTGTTCTCGAGCGCCGTGCAGTTCGGCGAGCTGGTGCCCAGTCGCATCATGTACGACGGTGCGCACTGGCAGTCGAGCATCGGCGTCACCAAGAGCGGCATCAACACGTTCCGCTACGATTACACGGTCCAGGTGCGGCACGGGGATGGCACGGACCACGACACCACGTACATCGTGAATCCGGGCTGGTCGCACTTCGACCGCTACTCGGGCACCACGCTGACGTCGCCGCAGTACTCCAAGCTGCCGCCCGAGATGCGCTGGAAGACGGACGTGACCGATCCGATTCCGCCCACCCGCCTGTCGAACGCCGGGAGCCTGTTCTACATCACGAGCTACCCGTGCGAGTACCTGCTCGAGGGCAACTCGATCCTCGAGGACACGAATCCCGACCCTGAGATCGACCACGAGCAAGTGGTGCTCGACACACTCATGCAGTCGGTGGGCGGGGTGCTGCTCACAGAGCCGCCCCACGGGAGTCCTCCCGGGACTCTTCCGAGAGCTCCCACCATGACCTACTACCACGGCAGCCAGGCCCACCAGTTCATCTTCTCCGGCTTCAGTCTGTGGAGCTATGCCCGGCAGGATTGCATGGGCCTCGTGGACTTCGTGCTCCAGGACATCTGGGGCCTCCCCCGACAGAACATCGACCGCGGTTCGATCGCGCCTTCCATCAAGAGCCCTGGCTCCTCGCCCGCGCGCATCGTCACACCGGCGCAACGAACCGTCAGCGCGCGTGTGCCTTCCGGCACCACGCGGGAGTAACTCATGCCCAAGAACGCAACCGGCGGCGCGCTCCGCGCCGCCGTCTGCGCCCTGGTGCTGGCCTGCTGGGCCAGTGCCGCGGTGCGTCCGGCACATGCGGCATCGAACTTTCCTGACATCCCGGTATGGATGAACGCGGGGGCGTGGCAGGATAGCTCTCAGATCCGTGACGCCAGAGGGGTGCTGATCTACCGCAACCGCTGCGTGGGCAGCTTCAAGGGCCCGCTCGCGGAGAGCTTGAAGACGGAAGCACGTGCGATCACGGTGCGCTTCCTGCGCGACCGGACCGCGGAGTTGCGACCGGACTTCGGGGGCTACCGGCTGTATCGCATGAGCAACTCCCCGGACAGCGCCGAAGCAATCCTGATCCGTCGCTTCTCGCTCAATCCCGGCAGCGAGCTGACGTGGAACTTCTCCAGGGTCGCGCGCAGCTCCCATGTCTCGATCCTGCCCGGCAATGGCGACGGCACGTTCGGCGCGAAACGGGATGTGGCGTCCGGCATCGCCCCGCTGTCCATCGCCGGTGCGGATTTCAACAAGGACGGCCGGCTCGACCTGGCGAGCGCGAACGAGGCGTCCAACTCGGTCACGCAATTCATCGGGCTCGGAGCGCTGGGCGTCGTCCCGAGCACCACGCGCGATGCGCGGGGCAGCCCCTCGGGGCTGGCCACCGGGGATGTGGACGCGGACACGATCTCCGATGTCGTCGTCGTGAGCCGCGACCAGAACCTGGTCACCGTACTGCAGAGCGGACCGACGCCGGACACGTCCTACACGACCGGGCTCCAACCCTCGGCGGTCGCGGTGGGGGACCTGAACAACGACGGGTTACAGGACGTGGTCGTCGCGAACGAGGGCGACGCCACGGTCTCGGTGTTCATGGGCTTCCGGAGCCCCACGCGCTGGCGGCTGGCCGCTCGCACCAACCTGCCGACCGGCCTGGCTCCGAGCGCGGTCGCGATCGGCGAGCTGAACGGCGACGGGCAGCGGGATCTGGTGGTGGCGAACCGTGGCTCCAACACGGTGTCCGTATTCCTCGGCACCGGCGGCGGCTCGTTCGGGCCACGGACCGATCTCCCGACCGGTACAGCACCCGTCGCAGTTGCGATCAAGGATGTGAGCGGTGACGGATTCCCCGACCTGGCGGTGGCGAACAGCGGCGATGCCACGGTCTCGGTGTTCCTCGGCAACGGGACCGGCGGTTTCGGTGCGGGAAACACGTTCAGCACCGGGCTCGGGCCGCGTGCGGTCGCGATCGGCGACGTGAACAACGACGGCAAGCCCGACCTCGGCGTGGCCAACGAGGCCGCGGCCTCGGTCTCGGTCCTGCTCGGCAACGGCAGCGGTGGTTTCGGCGCGAAGGCGGATTTCGCGACCGGCACCAACCCATCCTCGCTGGTGATCGGCGAGCTCACGGGCGACGGCAATGCCGACCTGGCGGTGGCGAATCACAGCTACACGCTGCCCTACTTCTGCAACTTGGGCGTGGTGAACGACAGCGTCGTCACGTTCGTGGACCCGGATTCGAACGGGCAGTTCCAGAAGGTCTGCCGCCGCCCGGGCACCATCAACTCGCGCTGCCTGTCGCCGGGCGACAGCATCTTCATCCTGGTGGCGCCGTCGGGACCGCACGACGGCTTCCTCACCTGGTACTCGGTCACGATCGAGAAGCGCAACACGACCGATCCGGACTACGAGGACCTGTTCCTGCCGGATACGCTCAACAACTTCGCGCGCTGCACCGACCCGGCCGATCGCAAGACCTGTCCGAACCTGAATAACAAATTGCGCAACCTCGCCGGGCCGGTCGAACCCACGGCCGGGCCCTCCGCGAACCTGGAACGCGTGCTGGCGGTGCCGAACCCCTATCGAGGCCACGAGGTGTGGGACCAGCCGGGGCAGGGCGAGGTGCACTTCATCAACCTGCCCGCCCAGTCAAGGATCCGGATCTACACCGCGGCCGGCGATCTGGTGCGTGAACTCGCGCACAATGACAAAATCCGTGACTTCGAGCGCTGGGACCTGAAGAATGCCTCGGGCAAGCTCGTCGCCTCCGGCATCTACATCTACCGGGTCGAATCGGGGACGTTCCACTTCCAGAATCGACTCGTCGTCATCCGCTGATTCGCGACGGCCGGCGCCGGAGCGCGGGCCGTCGTGCGCTGACAAGGCCCGGGACCCGCATGCGACTGCAAGCCGAAGTGGTCGTCGTCCGCGGGGACATCGCGGAATCGCGCCATCAGGTGCAGTGCGTTGTCGCCGATGCGGCGGGGTCCGTCCGCGCGGCCACCGTGCACGCGGAGGTCGTGACGTCGTTCCGCTCGGCGGCCAAGCCATTCCAGCTGCTGCCGTTCGTCGAGCGTGGCCACGCCGACGCGCTCGCCTGCAGCGAGCAGGAGCTGGCGATCATGGCCGCCTCGCACTCCGGGAGCCGGGCGCACCTGGCACTCGTGCGTGGCTTGCTCGAGCGGCTGGGCCTCGAGCCGTCCCAGCTGGCGTGTGGCTATCACGAGCCTCAGGATCCGCAGTCGCTCGACGATGTGCGGCGGGACCCGTCTCGGGCGGGACCGATCTACAACACCTGTTCAGGCAAGCACGCGGGCATGCTGGCCATGTGCAGCGCCGAGGGTTGGCCGCACGCCGGCTACGAGCGCGCCGACCACCCGCTGCAACTGCTCATGCTGCGTACCGTGGCCGAGTGTTGCGGTGTGCTGCCGGCATCGGTGCTCACCGGCATCGACGGCTGCGGCGTGCCGGTGTTCGGTGTGCCGCTCATTCGCATGGCGGCGGGCTACGCCCGCCTTGCCGAGGCCGTCCGCCGCGGCGGTGACGCGCGCGCGCGCGCGCTGCAGCGGATCGGCCGCGCCATGATGGCGCAGCCGGTGGTCGTGGAAGGCGTGGGCCGGCTCGCCACCGACCTCATGCTGGCGGCACCGGGCCGCATCGTGGCCAAGAGCGGGGCCGAGGGCTTGTTGCTGGTCGCCGACACGGTCGAGTGCGTCGGCATCGCCATCAAGTGCGAGGACGGCGCCATGCGCGCAGTCGGGCCCGCCGCCGTGGAACTGCTCGGTGTGCTCGGTGTGCTGCAGCCGGCCGAGGTCGCGGGACTCGGTGCGCATCGCAAGCCGCCGGTCGCGAATGCCGCCGGGCTCCCGGTCGGCTGGCTCGAGGCGCACGTTCGCTCCGGCGCCGGGGCGCAGGCCCAGTCGTGAAGCCGGCCCCGGACAGGACCAAAGGACAGGAGTAGAATCTCTCGTCATGCGCCTCCCAGCCAGACTCCTCGCCGCGCTGCCCACATGGCTCCTGCTGCTGGCGCTCGGCAGCGTTCCCGCCGCCGCGGGGCCGCCCGGCTGGGCCGCTCGCCTCGACCCGCGGCTCGCGGCCGCCACCCGGCCCGGCAGCGAACCCGTCGCGGTGTGGGTCGAGTTCGCGGACAAGGGCGAGACCGGCCCACGGGACCTCGCCGAGCGGCTCGCCGCCGCCGAGCGCGCACTCACGCCCGAGGCGCGGCATCGCCGCCTGAAAGCGCACGTCACGCCGCTCGTGGACTGGCTCGACCTGCCGCTCGAGAACGCTTATATCCGCACGCTCGAAGCCTCCGGCTTCGCCGTGTATGGCCAGTCGCGCTGGTTCAATCGCGTCGCGGTGCACGCCAGCGGGGCGCAGCTCGCAAGCCTCGCCGCGCTGCCGTTCGTGCGTCTCGTCACGCCGGTCGAGCTGGCGCAGCCACGCGCGCGCGAGCCGGCGTCCGAGCTCGTGCCCGAGTCGGCCCCCGCGGCGCCCGGCCGGTTCGCCACGCCCTCGGCCGCGCAGGTGCTCTACGGGCAGACGCTCACGCAACTGCAGCGCATGAACGTGCCCGCCGTGCACGACTCGGGCTACATCGGCACCGCCGTCAACGTGTGCGTGCTCGATGACGGATTCAACTGGTATCGCAAGCACGAGGCGCTCAAGACCATCACCGTGGGCTTCGGGCGCACGCGCGACTTCATCCGTGGCGTCGAAGACGTGCAGGACACCGTGACCACACCCTCCTACTTCGAGCATGGCACCACCACGCTCAGCGTGCTCGCGGGCCGTAAACCCGGCGTGTACATCGCGCCGGCGTACGGCTGCAACGTCATCCTCGGGCGTACGGAGTACAGCGGCAGCGAGAAGCCCATCGAGATGGTGTACTGGGGCAGGGGCGCGGAGTGGGCGGATTCACTGGGCGCGGACATCATCAGCTCGTCGTTGGGCTACAACCTGTTCCCCGACAGCGCCGGCACCGACATCACCTACCCCATGCTCGACGGGCACACCACCATCGTCACGCGCGCCGCGGAGATCGCTGCGGCCAAGGGCATCCTGGTCGTGAACTCCGCGGGCAATGACGGCAACAACGCGCGCGTGGGCCGGAAGATCTCGGCCCCGGCCGACGCGAA
Source organism: Candidatus Eiseniibacteriota bacterium (assembly GCA_043749875.1). Taxonomy (GTDB): domain Bacteria; phylum Eisenbacteria; class RBG-16-71-46; order RBG-16-71-46; family RBG-16-71-46; genus JAIOPA01. The sequence continues at coordinate 5,370 of JAYVCN010000461.1, forward strand.
CGGCGACAGCGTGCTGGCGGTCGGCGCGGTGGACTCACTCGGGGTGCGCGCCGGGTTCTCCTCCAAGGGCCCCAGCTACGACGGCCGCATCAAGCCCGACCTCGCCGCCCAGGGCGTGGCCGTGCTCATGGCGGAACCGTTCTCCGGTGATCCCAACAGCTATCAGCGGGCGAGTGGCACGTCCTATTCGGCGCCGCTCGTGGCCGGGCTCGCGGCCTGCCTCATGCAGGCGCGTCCGACGTGGCCGCCGGTGCTCATCATCCAGGCGCTCAAGCGAACCGCGTCGAAAGCCGCGCAACCGGACACGCTGCTGGGTTGGGGCATTCCCAACGGGCTCGCTGCGCTTCGGTATGTACCGGATACCCTGCACGTGCCGGGTGCGAGCGGCCTGCTCTCGCTGCGCTTCACCGGTCCGAATCCGCTGCGACGCACCGGCCCGGCCGCCACGGTCAGCCTGAGCCTCGGGCTGAACG
>JAYVCN010000462.1:0-3629 GCA_043749875.1 Candidatus Eiseniibacteriota bacterium
ACCTTGACCCAGTCGGCGCCGTGACCGATCTGGCTGCGCACGACGCGCGCGATCTCCTCCGGTCCGCTCGCCTCCTCGGCACCCTGCGGCGGATCGAACGCGTAGCGGCTGCGCTGCGGACCGTAGCTGCCGGTCGCGACGATGGCACGCGTCACCACCAGCATGCGCGGTCCGGGTACGACACCCTGTTCGATCGCGTGCTTTAATTGCACGTCGTAGTCCTGCGCGCCCTCCGTACCCAGATCGCGGTCGCTGGTCACGCCGGCGCGCAGCGTCGCCGCGGCGTGCGCGACCGCCTCGGCCATGAGGAAGCCGAGCGGTTCTCTGAGCACTTGATCGTCCCACAGCGTCTCGTTGTACGGATGCAGGAACAGGTGCGAGTGCCCTTCGATCAGTCCCGGGATGAGCGTCGTGCCCGCGAGCGCGATGCGCTCCGCTCCGGCCGGCACCGCGACCGAAGCGGCCGGCCCACTCGCCTCGATGTGCGCCCCGCGCACGAGCACCACCCAGCCGCGCTGCGGCACGTCGCTCGCGCCATCCCACACGGCGTCCGGCGCGAGCAGGATCACGCGCGACGGCGCAGCGATGGCCGGCGCCGGCTGCGCGGATGATGCGGAGGCCGGCAGCAGGCACAAGCCGAGTAACGCGCAGAGCCGGCGAGCGAACGAGCGGACCATGGCGGCGACCTTTCGTGGAGGGCAGGTCAAGCGGGAGCGAGAATCGCGAGCCTAGCGCCGGCGCCCGGACCGCTCCAATGCGGAATCGCGCTGCCCCGCACGGCTGACGCCCGCACGTCTCTTGACGCCGAACGCCCGCCCCGACAGCCTCGCTCCCCCATGCCCGAACTCCCCGAGGTCGAGACCGTCCGCCGCATGCTCGAGTCCGCCGTCGTCGGCCAGCGCGTCGCCAGCGCGAGCGTGTCGCGAAAGCGCCTGCGCACTGCCTCGCTCGCCGCACTGCCCGCGAAGCTCGCGCAACGCACGTTCGCGACGCCGCGTCGCACGGGGAAATTCCTGCTGCTCGACCTCGACGCCGGCGTCACGCTGCTGTCGCATCTCGGCATGAGCGGACGTTGGCTCTACTGGCCTGCGGGCCGCTCACCCGACACCGCGCTCGAACACGTGCACCTGAAGCTCGGCTTCGCGGACGGCGCCACGCTCTGGTACCAGGATATCCGCCGCTTCGGCATGCTGCGTGTCGTGCGCACGGACCGGCTCGCGCGCGACGCGTCGCTCAAGCTGCTCGGCCCCGACCCGCTCGCCGTGCCACGCGACGGCGCGACGCTGCGCGCGGCGGCACGCGGCGCGCGCACGTCGATCAAAGTGTGGTTGCTCGACCAGCGCCGCATCGCCGGCCTCGGCAACATCTATGTGAGCGAAGTGCTGTTCCGCGCACAGGTGGATCCGCGTCGCCGCGCCGGTTCGCTCGCTGCCGCCGAGTGGGGGCACATCGCGACCGAGATCCCCGCCGTGCTGGAAGAGAGCATCGCGCGCATGGGCACGACGTTCTCGACCTACCGCACGCTGTGGAACGAACCCGGACAGTATGGCGAGGAGCTGCTGGTCTACGACCGTGAGACCGAGCCATGCCGCACGTGCGGGACGCCGATCCGCCGCATCGTCCAGGGCGGGCGCTCGACGTTTTTCTGTGCGGGATGCCAGTCCCGCAGGCCGAGGCCGGCGCCGGCGAAGGTCGTTCGGCCGAGGGCGCCCGCGAAACACCGCCGCTTGTCGAATCGCTGACCTCGGACTTGCGCGCCCCTGTCATCTCGCAACTGCCGTGGGCGCATGATGCTCGCTACCATGAGCAGCGTCCTCCAGCCCTCCGTCAGCGTGAAACCCGCTCCATTCGCGGGGCCGGTCGGGGTCAAGGTTTCCATTGAACCGACAGGCACCGGGGCCTTACCATGCGGCGTTTCAGGCAGCCCCCCTTTGCCCGCCGCGAGCGACGTGCCGACGCGCCGGGCGCCCGATGCCACGGAGTCCAAATCTATGATGTTCAGCACTTTGGGACTGCCCGCGTCCCTCGTCCAGGCGACGCGCGCAGCATCGCTCACCGAGCCGACCCCGATCCAGGCCAAGGCCATCCCCGTCATCCTGCAGGGGAATGACCTGATCGGGAACGCCCCCAGCGGTTCGGGCAAGACCGGCGCGTTCCTGTTGCCGGCATTCGCACGGCTGCTCGACGGTCCGCAGAAGTTGCGCGCACTGGTGCTCACCCCGACGCGCGAACACGCCACGCAGGTCGAGGCGCACGCGCGCGACTACGCGCGCTTCACCGAGCTGCGCATCGGGCTCGCGCACAATGCCGCCCCGATCGCGGTTCAGGAGCGCGTGCTGCGCGATCCCGGCGTGGACGTGCTGGTGGCAACCGTGGACCGGCTGCTCGAACTGCACGCGCGCAAGGCCCTGGTGTTCGACGATGTCGAGATCATGGTCCTGGACGAAGCCGACCGCATGGTCGACGTGGGTCAGGCCGGCGACATCCGCAAGCTCTTGAAGCTCCTGCCCGAGACACGCCAGACGTTGCTGTTCTCCGCCACGATGCCGGCGGAACTCAATCGTCTCGCCAAGGAAGCCTTGATCGAGCCGGTGCGCGTGGACTTCACCACGCCGCAGCCAGCGCCCGGGATCACACATGCCATCTACCCGGTGCCGAACTATTTGAAGATCGAACTGCTCGATCGGCTGCTGTCGCGTTCAGGCGAGGTGCGCAGCACGATCGTGTTCACGCGCCAGCGCGAGGGCGCCGACCGGCTGGCCCGCCAGCTCGAGCGCCGCGGCTATGCCGTGGCCACCTTGCACGAGCGCAAGAGCCAGACTGAGCGCGAGCGCGCCATGGAGGACTTGAAGCGCGGCCGCTTGCAGATCGTAGTGACCACCGACCAGGCTGCACGCGGGCTCGAGCTTGCGGGCGTGGCGCACGTTGTGAACTTCGATGTGCCGCCGTCGCCAGAAGACTACGTGCACCGCATCGGCCGCGCGGGCCGTCCCGACGCGCAGGGCGACGCGTTCACGCTGATGGCACCCGAGGAGCAGCGCCACCTGGCGGGTATCGAGCGCTTCGTGGGCCGCGCCGTGCCGCGCGTGCTGCTGCCCGATTTCAATTACGGCCTGAAGCCCAACCAGCTCCAGCAGCAGGCCATCTATGACGATGAGCAGGCGCGTGCGCGCCGCGCGGCCATGGCCAAGATGGGCTTTGCCGTGGTGCGCCAGATGCCCACCACAGCGCACGGCGGCTTCCGCGCCGTGAATGCGCAGGGCAAGCCGTTGACGAAGCCGACCACGAAGATCGTCGCCAAGCAGCCGATGAAACTCGCGGCGCGCATGGCGATGCCCGTGGCGCGGCCGAAGCCGAAGCTGGCGACGAAGGCGGCGGTCAAGGCACTCCCGAGCTCGCGCACGGTGCCGACGGTGCGCGTCATCGGCACGGCCCGCGTGGCGAGCGAGGCACGTGCGGCGAGCGCGGCGGCGAGCATCGCGGCGAGCCCCAAGGCCAAGGCTGTCGTCAAGCCGGTGGCCAAGACTGTCGTCAAACCCGCGATCAACGCTGTCATCAAGCCGGTAGCCAAGGCTGGCGTCAAGCCGGCGGTCAGGGCAGCGATCAAGCCTGCCGCCAAGGCTTCGGCC
>JAYVCN010000463.1:0-3934 GCA_043749875.1 Candidatus Eiseniibacteriota bacterium
CGCTGACCTACAACCCGAGCCACCTCGAGTTCGTGAACCCGGTGGTGCTGGGCGCGATGCGTGCGCGCCAGGAGATGATGGCGGACCGCGGCCGCGAGCGCGGCATCCCGGTGCTGATCCACGGCGACGCTGCGTTCTCGGGCGAGGGCATCGTGCCGGAGACGCTGGCGCTGGCGCAGCTGCCGGCCTACGAGACCGGCGGCACCATCCACGTGCTGGTGAACAACCAGGTCGGCTTCACCACCTCGCCGCAGGACGCGCGTGTGACGCGCTACCCGTCGGCGATCATGCGCGTGGTGGACGCGCCGGTGCTGCACGTGAATGGCGACGACCCGGAAGCGTGCGTGCACGCCATGACGCTGGCGCTCGAGTACCGCATGCGCTTCAAGCGCGACGTGTGCATCGACCTGGTGTGCTATCGCAAGCACGGGCACAACGAGATGGACGACCCCACGTTCACGCAGCCGGTGATGTACAGGACCATCGCCGCGCACGTGCCGGCAGCACGCCAGTATGCCGACAAGCTCGTGCACGCCGGAGTGTTGGACGCGGGTGCGGTCGAACGCATGGAGAAGGAACTGGACGGCACGTTTCGCGCCGCGCACCGCCGCGCCTCGAGCGAACCGGTCACGCCGGTGCGGCACGAGCCCAAGGGCACGTGGCGTGGGCTCGAGTGGGCCGGCGACGACTGGAGCGCCGACACGCGCACGCCGCGCGAGACGCTCGAGCAACTGCTGCACGGTGTCACGCGGCTGCCCGAGGATTTTCACCCGCACAGGAAGATCGCGCAGCTCTCTGCCGACCGCCGCCGCATGTTCCTCGAGGACCGCGTGGACTGGTCGCTGGGCGAGGCGCTGGCGTTCGGCAGCCTGCTGCTTGAGGGGCGGAACGTGCGGCTCACCGGGCAGGACGTGGGCCGCGGGACATTCACCAGTCGACACGCTGCGCTCTACGACAGTGAAGATGGCAGACGTTGGGTGCCGCTGCAGCACCTGGTGCCGGAGCAGGGGCGCTTCGAGGTCGTGGACACGATGTTGAGCGAGGCTGCGGTGCTCGGGTTCGAGTATGGTTTCAGCACCGCGGACCCGCACACGCTGACCGTATGGGAGGCGCAGTTCGGCGACTTCGCGAACGTCGCGCAGGTGATCATCGATCAATTCATCGCCTCCGGCGAGGCCAAGTGGGGCCGCATGTCCGGGCTCACGCTGCTGCTGCCGCACGGCTACGAGGGCCAGGGCCCCGAGCACTCGAGTGGCCGACTCGAGCGCTTCCTCGAACTGTGCGCGGACCGAAACCTACAAGTCTGCAATCTCACGACCCCGTCACAGCTGTTTCACGTGCTGCGGCGTCAGCTGCACCGGACGTTTCGGAAACCGCTCGTGATCATGAGTCCGAAGAGCCTGCTGCGGCACCGGCTCGCGGTGTCGCCCATTTCCGAATTCACCGGCGGCACGTTCCAGTCGGTGCTCGACGACGCGCTTGCGGATCCGCCGAAAGTGCGTCGCATTCGCATCACCGCCGGCAAGATCCACTACACGCTGCGTGAAGCGCGCGAGGCTCGCGGCCTCACCGACACGGCGCTGGTGCGGCTGGAGCAGCTCTACCCGTTCCCGGCCGCGGAGCTGTCGGCGGTATTCACAGCCTATCCGCACGCGCGCGATGTGGGCTGGGTGCAGGAGGAGCCGGCCAACATGGGCGCGTGGCGCAGCCTGCGCCACCGGCTCGAGGCCGTGGTGCCGGCCGGGCACACGCTACGCTTCATCGCCCGCCGCAGCGCAGCTTCGCCGGCGACCGGGTTCTACGCGACGCACCAGCAGCAGGAAGCCGCCCTGATCGAGGCCGCGCTGGGTGACGGTTCAATTGCTCCTACGAACGGTACCAGCGGCGCGAGCGTGGCGCATGCCGAGATCCGCAGGGAGGCCACATCGTGACGGTCGAAGTGAAGGTCCCGCGCCTCGCGGAGTCCATCTCCGAGGCGACGCTGGTGGAGTGGTTGAAGGCGGACGGCGCCGCGGTGCGCACCGATGAACCCATCGCCACGCTCGAGACCGACAAGGCCGCAGTGGAGATCGTGGCCGATGCGGCCGGCGTGTTGACGCACGCGCGAAAACCCGGCGAGGTGGTGAAGGTGGGCGACGTGTTGGGCCGCATCGCCGAGGGTGCTGTTGCGGCCGCCGTTCCGACGGGGCCCGTCGCTGCCGTGCCAGCTTCCGGGACCGTGGCTGCCGCGCCCGCTCCAGCCCAGGTCGTTGCTGCGCGCCCGGGTTCGCCGCCGCTGCTGTCGCCGGCCGTGCGCCGCATCGTGGCAGAGCGCGGACTTGATCCCGCCGGCATCCCCGGCACCGGCCCGGGCGGCCGCATCAGCAAGGACGACGCGCAGCGCTTCATGCCGGCACCCGCACCCGCACCCGCAGCCGCCGCCGCGGCGCCGGAGCCGGCGAGCGCAGAGATTGCGGCTCCCACGACAACTCCCGACGCCGTCGTTCCCACCGCGACCAGCGCAGCCGCTGGGACCGCGGCATCTCAGGATGACGAGCAGGTCGTGCCCATGAGCCGCATCCGGCTCAAGATCGCCGAGCGACTGGTGCAGGCGCAACACACCGCCGCCATCCTCACCACGTTCAACGAAGTCGACATGTCGCGCGTCATCGACGTGCGCGCCCGCCACAAGGACGTGTTCGAGCAGACGCACGGCGTGAAGCTCGGCTTCATGAGCTTCTTCGCGCGCGCCTGCGTGCTGGCGTTCGCCGACGTGCCGGCCGTGAACGCGGAGATCCGCGGCACCGACCTGGTCTACCACCGCAGCGTGCACTTAGGTGTAGCGACCAGCACCGAGCGCGGCCTGGTGGTGCCGGTCGTGCGGGATGCGCACCGACTCGACTTCGCCGGGCTGGAACGCGAGATCGCGCGCCTGGCGCAGCGCGCCCGCGACGGCCAGCTGACGCCGCAGGAACTCTCGGGCGGCACGTTCACGATCACCAACGGCGGCGTGTTCGGTTCACTCATGTCCACGCCCATCCTGAACCCGCCGCAGAGCGGCATCCTCGGCATGCACAAGATCGAGAAGCGCCCCATCGCCATCGGCGACGACGTGGTGGTGCGGCCCATGATGTACGTGGCGTTGTCCTACGACCACCGCGTCATCGACGGCAAGCAGGCGGTCACGTTCCTGGTCAAGGTGAAGGAACGGCTCGAGGACCCCGAACGCATGCTGCTCGCGGTCTAGCGGAGGGCAGCGGGTGGGCAACGACGCATTCGACCTGGTCGTCATCGGCTCTGGCCCCGGCGGCTACGTGGCCGCCATCCGCGCGGCGCAGCTCGGGCTCAAGACCGCGTGCATCGAGAAGTACCCGACGCTGGGGGGCACCTGCTTGAACGTGGGTTGCATCCCGAGCAAGGCGTTGCTGGATTCGAGCGAGCACTACGATCACACGAAGCATGGTCTGGCCGCGCACGGCGTGCGCGTGCAGGGCGTGACGCTCGATCTGGCCGCCATGCAGGCGCGCAAGCTCCAGGTCGTGAAGGACCTCACGCGCGGCGTCGAGGGCCTGTTCAAGAAGCACAAGGTCGAGCGCATCACCGGCACCGGCCGCATCGTGTCCGCGAGCGAGGTGGAGGTGACCGGCGACGGCCCTCCACGGCGCGTCACGGGCAAGTACCTGCTCATCGCGACCGGCAGCAAGCCTGCCGCGCTCGCCGGCATCGCCTACGATGGCCGCCGCATCGTGCACAGTACCGACGCGCTCACGCTGGCCGAGGTCCCGGCGCGCCTGCTGGTGGTGGGCGCGGGAGCCATCGGGCTCGAGTTGGGATCGGTGTGGCGCCGGCTCGGCAGCGAGGTGACCGTGCTGGAATACCTCGATCGCATCGTGCCCGGTTCGGATGCCGCCAGCGCCAAGCTGCTGCAGCGTTCGCTCGCACGCCAGGGCATCAA
>JAYVCN010000464.1:0-3638 GCA_043749875.1 Candidatus Eiseniibacteriota bacterium
AATCGTCCCGATGTTCACGTGCGGCTTGCTGCGATCGAATTTCTCTTTACCCATCTTTCCCTCTATTCACTTCGTTGGAGCCCACGACCAGATTTGAACTGGTGACCTCGTCCTTACCAAGGACGTGCTCTACCGACTGAGCTACGTGGGCGCGCACGACCGCCACCATCCCAGCGGACAGCACGGCTCGGATGCGGAGCGACGCGTGGTGTGTACTGACCGATGTGGGAGGACTCGAACGAGCCCGGATGTGTGCGGAAAAGACACACCACCCCGAGGGCGACCTGCTCTCGCAGAAGTCGTCAGGGGTGTTGCACGAAACGGCGAATCTAGCCACAGCCGGCCGGCCCGTCAACTCCAAACTCGGGATATCTCGTGATTTACGACGACGGGACACAGCTGGGGGACGCGAATGGACCCGGCGGGCTGCCCCCGCCGGGTTCACCATTCGGAGCATGGAGCGGGAAACGGGATTCGAACCCGCGACCCTCGGCTTGGAAGGCCGATGCTCTAGCCGCTGAGCTATTCCCGCAGATTGATTGACAGCAAGGACTTGAACCGGATCCAGAATGGTGGAGGGGGAAGGATTCGAACCTTCGAAGGCGTGAGCCGGCAGATTTACAGTCTGCTCCCTTTGGCCGCTCGGGCACCCCTCCACGCCGACTTTCGCGCCGACTCTCGTGGCCAGGTGTGCGCCGCCGACCCGGCAGCGCCGATCCCCCGCCCCGGGCTGCGACCTCCCGGCTGCCCGTCGCGGTAGAGCGGCGGGCCTGCTGAGCTGGCGAAGGGACTCGAACCCCCAACCACCTCATTACAAATGAGATGCTCTACCAATTGAGCTACGCCAGCAGTTCGCGAGGAAATGAGCAGTGGAAAGATAGACACGCCCCTGTGCCCCGTCAAGATTCTGACGCGCCGGGGAAGGCGCGAGCGCCAGCGCCACCGGCAGCGCTCGAGCGGGTCGACTTCAGGGTTTCGTGCCGAGCGCGCGGACGTGCTTCAGGAGCGTCTGGATCTCGGCCTCGGAGAGCTGGTTCTCCCAGCGCGGCATGACGCCCTTGCCCTTGCGGATGACCTCGAGCAGTTGCGCGTCCGTGCGCGTCTTCATGTAGGCCTGATCATGGAAATTACGCGGCCTGGGATTCAAGCCCTTGGACGCGACGCCATCCCCGTGCCCATCCACGCCATGACAGAGCACGCAGCGCTTGGCGAATAGTTGCGCGCCGAGAGCACTGCCCTCCGCTACCGGCGTGGGCGTTGCGACCGGTGCGGGGTTCGGGACCGAGACGGGCGTAGGCACCGGTGCGGGCGTCGTGACGGGCACGGGGTTCGGGACCGAGACGGGAGTCGGGACCGGTGCGGGCACGGTGACCGGCCGCGGCCGGCCGGCCACCGGCGCGGACGGCACTGGCTTCGAGGTCGCCGGTGGGGAGTTCTTGTCCGCGCTCGCAGGCGTCGCCGCGGGTGGCGGCGTGCTCGAGTCGTTCGCGGCAGCACTCCGGGTCGCGGCGTCATCGGCCGGGTGCTTCGCTCCGCCACAGCCGGCAGCAATCGCCGAAGCGATCGCGACCGCGACGAGCAGCAGGCGGACGGCCTGGAAGGACATGCGCTGGGACGGGTGCTGCGGGCGGGCGTCGGGCATGTGCGGCACGCTAGCACCCGCCGAGAGCCAAGGGCAATGCCGCGTCCACCCGGTGGGCCCGCGGTCAGTCCGTCCGCAGGCGCGCGCGGGAGAATCGAAAAGGCAGTCGGTGGTCGAGTGAACTCGACTCCGACTGCCTCTTCCCGAAAGAACAGGGAGCGACCGGGATGAACTCCTCTGTCCTCACGGCTTCGTTGACCGGGCGTATTCAGTTTTTTTGCGACGTTGCGTTGCGGCGAACCGTTACTGCTCACCTACGACAACTGACTCGATGTGCTTCCATTCCCCCTTTGGTCCTGCTGCGACCTCGAGGCAGGGCCGCACTTGCGTGCGGTCCTGTTTCGAGGTGTGAACGAGGGTACGAGCCCCGGGCGCGTGAGCGCCCGCCACTACTTCGGGGGTTCGACATGCCTCAGGTGGTGGTTCGGAAGGCCGCGCGCCGATGGAGGTGCCCGACCCGCACGCGACCCTGCCGAACTCGAGAGATCCCGATCCCCCACCAGGATCCCCTGCCACCTCGGGCTTGCGAGCAGCAGCCGCTCACAACCCGTATCCGCGGCTATGACAGAGCAGAGCTCGTGCCAGTCTCGCAGCTGTTTCGGGCGGGCTCGCGTGGCAACATGCAAGTGATACGAGCACAACGAGTTAGCGGATGCGTGCCGGGGCATGTACAGGCACGGTGATGAATCTGTGGGGGTTCGCTGTCACCCCTCGACGGTGACACACGCGCTGCGTGATTCGCGCGCAATGCCGAGTCGCACAGCACGTTCGCGACTGTCACCCAGGGGGTAACACGATCGACGCTGGTAACAGGTTCCTGACACGAGAAACGACACCTGTCGCCAAACATGAAGGCGCGGGCGGTGCCGTGATGGGCACCGCCCGCGAACAGTGGGTGCGAATCCGAAGACCAGCGACTAGAGCGTCAGGTCCAGGCGCTTGAGCCGCGCATAGAGCGTCTTGCGGCTGATGCCGAGCAGGACCGCGAGCCGGCTCTTGTTGCCGTGCGCCTGCCGCCACGCCGAGACGATGTCGTCGCGCTCGCCCGAGCGGCGGTCGGCCTGCGCGGATGCGCGTGCCGGTGGCTCGGAGAGAAACGGCAGGATGGCGCCCGCATCGAGCTCGCCGTGGCCCGCGTGCAACGCCGCCACGCGCTTCATGACGTTCTCGAGTTCGCGCACGTTGCCCGGCCAGCCGTACGACACCAGCATGCTCTCGGCATCGTGCGCGAGCCGCGGGCCCTCGAGTCCGCCGTAGAACGACAGGAAGTGCCGCGCCAGCGGCACGATGTCCTCGATGCGCTCGCGCAGCGTCGGCAGGCGGATCTCGATCTCGTTGAGCCTGTAGAGCAGGTCGCGCCGGAACAGGCGCTCGCCGTCGTCTCCGCGCAAGACGCGGTTGGTCGCGGCGATGATGCGCACGTCCGCACGGCGGACCTGGGTTTCGCCCAGCCGAAGATACTCGCCGCTCTCGAGGAAGCGCAGCAGCGTCACCTGGACGTCGAGCGGCAGCTCGCCGGCCTCGTCGAGGAACAGCGTGCCGCCATGCGCGGCCTCGACCAGACCCATGCCCTCCGCGTGTGCACCGGTGAATGCGCCCTTCCGGTGCCCGAACAGTTGCGACAGCGCCAGGTCGGCACGCAGCGCGCCGCAGTTGACGGCGAGGAACGGCCGCGCGGCGCGCGGCGACTCGCTGTGAATCGTGCGCGCCACCAGCTCCTTGCCCGTGCCCGTCTCGCCCGTGATCAGCACCGAGAGTTCGGTGGCCGCGGCTCGGCGTGCGAGCCGCTCCACCGTGCGCATGCCGGTCGAGCAGGCCACCAGGCCGGGCGCGCGATGGCGCTTGCCGAGCAGCGAGTCGGTGCGGGTCGGCGCCGTGACCGGCGCGGGTCCCATCAGGCGGGTGAGCTCCGCGTCGGCCAGCTCCTGCCAGTACGGCGTGCCGATCTCGGCGAACAGCGCGCACGAGCGGAGCGCGTGACCGCGCGCGGCGCGCG
>JAYVCN010000465.1:0-6513 GCA_043749875.1 Candidatus Eiseniibacteriota bacterium
GACCGATGGCCGCACGGACGACGGCGGCGGCTCGTCCAACGGTGGGATCAATACCGGTGGAAGCGTGATCGAGGCCGACTCGCTGACGGTGAGCCTGGATCACGAGAAGTAGACACTCCCTGCCACAAACGGGCCGGGTCCGGGGGGCGCACCCCTGGCCCGGCCCATTCGTCTTGGGTCGTGGCGCGGAAGCTGGCCGCTTACCCCAGTGACGCCACGTCGCGGTCGATGTGCGCTCGCAGCGCTCGCCAGGCAGCGCGGACGTTGCGGGCATTCGCGCGTGCGTATGCGCGCGCTATTCGCGGATCGCTGGCGGCGAGGCGGGTCATGCTGGCGAAGCCCGGACCGGCGAGGTGATCGTTCGCTGCGCTCGCGCCGAGTTTCGCGATCGCTTTCGAGACGAGCCACGGCAGGTGGCTCGTGCGGGCCAAGGCCTGGTCGTGGCGTTGTGGAGTGACGACTCGCATTTCAGCGCCGAGGTCGTGCAGTAGGGCGCGGACAATCGATGGTACGGGGCCGCGCACCGGCAGGAGCGCGAATGGGGCGCCCTGGAATAGTTGCGCCCGGGCGCCGGCGAGGCCGCGGTGTTCGTTACCGGCGATGGGGTGGCCGCCGACCGCGCGCACGCGTGCGGAGGCTTGCATGAGTGCGGCGGTGACGCCGGCGCCTCTCGCGCTGCCGGTGTCGAGCAGCGCGGCGCCGCTGGGGAGTGCGGCGGCGACTTGCGCGAGCACGCGCGGTAGCACGTCCACTGGCACGCTCACGACTGCAAGCTGCGCGAAGCGACATGCGGCAGCCAGCGAGTTCGCGGCGTTGTCCACCACGCCGCGTGCGAGCGCTTCGCGCCGGACGGTTGCGTGGGTGTCGAACCCAGTGCGGGCCCAGCCGCCGGCGTCCTCGAGCGCCAGGCCGATCGAGCCGCCGATCTGGCCGAGTCCGATGAGCGCGATGCGGCGCGTGCGGCCGCGGTGCGGGCGCGTTGCCGCGGCGGGCGCGTCGCTCAGGTCGGGGCGCAGCGCGGCCGCTTCATCGAGGTAGACGGGCACGAGCTTCGTGCCGCGCGGCACGTCACGCAGCGTGAGCAGCACGCGCACGATCCGACCGGGTGCGCCGGGCACTCCCAGCTCGACGGCACCCAGCAGCGGCACGTCGGTCCAGCCGAGGCGCCGGGCGGCGTGCGCGGGGAAGTCGGCCGTGAGGTCGGGTGTGGCGGTGAACACCGCGCTCACCACGCGCTCGGGGGTCACGGCGTTTCGCTCGATGAGTGCGGCCAGCAAGCGCGCGGTGGCTTCGCGGATGTCCGTGGCGCGGTTGGCGCGGACCGAGATCGCGCCGCGCACGGCGGCAACGATGGCGTCGCGCGGCGCGACCACGCGGCCACCACGGACGGTGGTCTCTTTCACACTTGGAATGCCGCTCGTGCTTCGGGGCATGGCTCCTCCGTGGCTCACGGAGGCGGCGGCTCGCAACGAAAAAGCCCGCCTCCGTTCGCCGGAGACGGGTCTCGTTCGTGAGCGCTGGTGACTACGCGCGCGCGACGCCCATCCCCGGCGGGGAATAGCGATACGCGTAGGCGTAGCTGCAGCGCGGAGTGTGCATGCGGGAAGTCTACGCCCGCGCGCGGGCGCTGCGCCACGAGAAAGTCATGTCTCAGCGTGCCGGGGCGTCCACGGCGGAGAGCGCGCCCGGGTACGCGTACAGCTCCGCGAAGTACTCGCGGATCATGCGCTCGGAGCTGAACCGCCCCTGCGCCATGCGCACGCTCGCCAGCATCATCTTCGTCCACTTCGCGCGGTCGGCCCATGCTGGCAGCACGCGTTCCTCGAGCGTGTCGTAGAGATCGTCCAGGTCACGCGCATCGTCGCCGGGCGCACCGCGGCCGACCGCGAAGCCATTCACGCCATCCTCGCAGCCCTCGGGCCACCAGCCGTCGAGGATGCTCACGTTCAGAACGCCGTTCATGGCGGCCTTCATGCCACTCGTGCCGCTCGCCTCGAGCGGTCGCGCGGGATTGTTGAGCCACACGTCGCAGCCGCGCGTGAGCAGTCGGCCGAGCGCCATGTCGTAGTTCTCGAGAAACAGCACTTGGCCTGGGTGCTTGCGCGCGCCCTGCACCAGCCGCGCTACGATGTTGCGGCCGTTCTCGTCGTCCGGGTGTGCCTTGCCGGCGAACAGGATCCGCACGCGATGCTGATCGAGCAGCTGCTCGAGCCGCGCCTCGTCGCGCAGCACCAGGTCGTTGCGCTTGTAGCCCGCCGCGCGTCGCGCGAAGCCGATCAGCAGCGCACCGGGGTCCAGCGCCACGCCGTGCCGGCGCAGCACCTCGCCGAGCAACTGGCTCTTCAATCGTGCGTGCGCTTCCCACAGGCGCTTCGCGTCGTCGCCGGCGGCACGGATCTCGGGCGCCTGCCATGTGGGCACGTGCACGCCATTGGTGATGGCGCCGATCGGGCAGGCGCCGCTCACGTCCCGCCACATCGCCCGCGCCGTCACTCCGTGCAACTGCGCCACCGCGTTCGCGGCGCGCGAGAGCCTGAGCCCGGCCACCGTCATGTTGAATGGGTCGCCACCGATGGCGCGCATCTCGCCGCCCGAGAGCTGCAGGCAGGCCCCGACGCGGCGCAGGTCGGCGAGCGCATGCTCCTCGTTGCCCGCGCGCACCGGCGTGTGTGTGGTGAACACGGTCTGCTTGCGCACCCGTGTCCACGCGTCGGGGAACTGCATGCCCGCTTCCATCAGCTCGGCGATGCGCTCGACGCCGGCGAATGCGGCGTGGCCTTCATTGAAGTGATACGTGTGCACGTCGAACCCGAGCCAGCCCAGCGCGCGCACGCCTCCGATGCCGAGCAGTATCTCCTGCGCGATGCGGATGTCGGTGCCGGCTTCGTACAGGCGGTGCGTGATCCAGCGATCCTCGCGCAGGAGCGGCTCGAGCAGATACAGCGGCACGTGGCCGTAGCGTTCGGTCACCCACACGCGCACCGGAAGTTCCTTGCCGCGCACCCGCACGCGCACGCGCACGCCGGTGTCGGTGAGAAATCCGGTGTCGTAGGCCGGGTATTCCTCATAGGGGCGGCCGTCTGCGCCGATCCGCTGCACGCAGTAGCCGCGCTCCCACAACAGGCCCACCGCGACCATGGGGAGCTTCAGGTCGTGCGCGGCCTTGATGTAGTCGCCGGCGAGGATGCCGAGCCCGCCCGAGTAGATCGGGAACGACTCGTGCAGTCCGTACTCCATGCAGAAGTACGCGACGCACGGCACGCGGGGAGTCACCACGCCAAGCGTCAGGCCGGCCGGGTCATGACGGTGCGTTCAGTGCCGTCGCTCTCTTCCATGACCCAGCGCACCGACCGCGAGCACGGGCAACTGCCGCCCATGCGCTTCAACTTGGGCATCGCCTTCACGCCCTGCTCCGGTGTGAGCGTGCCGGCGACCACCTGCCGCAGCGTCTCCGCGTAGAGCCGCATGTCGCGACTTGCGACGTAGCCGTCGTTCAGGTTCTGCGACAGGTAGCGCAGGTAGAGCTCGGCGTCGGTGAATGCTTCGCCGTCGACACCGACCATCTGGAACGCCGGCTCGCCCTTGCGGCGGAAGAAGCGCGGGTCGGGCAGTCGCAGAATGTCCTCAAACGCCAGCCCGCGGTGCACGCCGCGCTCGCGCTCCAACTCGTCGATCACCGCCTCGACCTTGTCCGGCGTGTACTCGGGAAAGCGCGCACGCACGAAGCGCGTGTTGATGTCATGCAGCATTTTCCGGACTTCCTCGATGTACTGGTTCACGGCTTCGCGGTTGCTCATGTCCTTGAAACCGTACTGGATGTTCTTCTGCCCGCCGCGCTCGTCGCCGAACATCTCCAGCCCGCGCGGGAACCACTTGTTGATCGACTGCTGCACCAGCGTCATGTTCGCGAGCGGATCTCCCTTGCCGGCGCGCTCGGCGAATCGGCGCATGGGGATGACGCCCGCCGCGAGATGAAACGCCTCCTCGCGCAGCATCGGCGGCATGCTGTCGGCCATGGGCTTATACGCGCACACCTTCTGCATGGTGAGCTGGTACTTGCCGACGCGGTCGATGAACGCCGCGAACGTGATGTTGTCCATGAACGAGTCGTAGTCGAGGTTGAACGCGTCGAGCACGTGGTTGCCGGTGGTCATGGACAGGATGTCTTCCACCATCTGCGGGCCGGTGACTCCGCCGGAGACATGCGACCAGTCTTTGGACAGCAACAGATGCAGCATCTGGTAGCCGTGGCGCAGCTCTTCCGCCATGACGCGCATGACCCAGGCGCGGTCCTGATCATCGCCCGCCCGGTCGATCGTGCCGGCGTGCTGCTGGATGCTGCCGAACTCGGTACTCGCCTGCGCCTTGATGATCGCCAGCAGGTGGCGCGCTTGGTCCTCCGTCAGCTCGTCCGGATTGACGCGCTTCTGCTCGCCCTTCTGCTCGCCGATGTGAATCACGTCAGGGGTGCCCAGTTCCATCTTGGCGCACAGGCAGAACGTCTCGTCCTTGGGGAAGTACTTCTCCCAGTTGTCGAGCAGCGTGTCGTAGTCCTTGAAGTTATGGCGGCGCCAGTGCTCGACGGCGTCGTGATATTTTTTCTCAAGAGGTACGTTTGCGACTTTCATGGGGGCGACTCACTCCTTGAACTTGAGACTTGGCTTAGAGCCGGATCTCGAGCGCCTGCAGCGGCGCCGGCGTGAAGCCAATAGCTTTCAGGAACCCGGCCACACCTGTATCCGTCGTATCCACCAGCGTACGCACGCTCTTGGCTCCTTCGGCCACGAAGTGCGCACGGATGACGTCGAACATCTTGCGGCCCAGATCGTGGCCGCGATGGTCCGGGTCGATGCCGAAGCGCTCGATCCAGCCGCTCGGCTCGTCCAGCCCGAACTCGCCGGCGCGCAGGTCGCCGAGCATGAAGCCCACCACCTTCCCGCCCAGTTCCGCCACCTGTGAGGCGCCGGGGTCGCGACGCATGTAGTACATGACGCGCGTCTCCCACACCTCAGGCCGATAGATGCCGGAAATGCGTTCGTCGATGCGGACAATTCCGGAGATGTCGAGCTCATCAAGAGGTCGGATCCGCACGGCGGTGGTCAGGTCGGGCATGGTGCACTCCCGGGACTTAGAGGGGCTGGGCGATCACAAGCGCAATGAAATTAGCAGCTTTTGGCCGGCTGCGCCGCTCGCCCGGGCAGATCACCGATAGATGGCCTTCACCTGTCCCCAGGTATGGCGGCGGTTCGGCGTGGGACCGCAGGCGGCGAGGCTGGCCTGAAGTCCGGTGTTTGCGCTCGCGGCACATTGCGCATAGAGGGCCAGCATCTGAGCCACGCAGTCTGGATCCCCCCGCACACAACGACATTGTACGCAGCGCCACAGACCACCAGCTCTGCCTAGCGTCCCTGTTCGCAGATCTCCCTATCGTCCGCAGAACAGGTGTCGCCGGGTCCCAGAGGCCGTAGTGGTTTGCCCGCGGCAGCCGTCATGGGAGGCCACACCCGTCGCGGGGCTGCAGTGGCAGTCGTGGAGGACATGCTCATGGCAAGAAGCAGCGCAGCCAGCACGATGAGGCGGCCCATCGAGTACCCCCCAAATCGAGGGTGCGGCGGGCGAGTCCGTCAGGACCTCCCCTCGTCGCAGCCTCCGTCCATTCAAGGAACCCCGCCGAGCGACGGAGCAAGGAAGTCAGGACCGTCCGGTCTATCGCCACGCCGATCGAAGAATCTCGTGCTTTGCATGCACCGCCACGCACGCGCATCATGCGAGGGGCGCTTGTGGTCCTAGTGAACGGACCCCTTCGCGACCCACGGATGGCTCGCCCGCGGGTGCCCTTGGCGCGGGGCGGGCGCGAACTCTTTCCCGGAGCCCCCAGCCTCCCATGAGCCGCCCAGATCCGCCGCCGCGCCCGCCGCTCAGCCTGCTGCCGCTGCTGCTCGCCGTGCTCGGGCTGGCGTTGCTGCCGTGGCTCACCAGGATGTACGAGAGCGGCGCGCTGTCGCGCTCGCCGCGCGAGACGTGGTCGTCGAGCGTGGCCTCCGCCATCGCCATCGCGTTCGGCGTCTGGGTCATCGTGCTGCTGCGGCGCGAGCGCGACACCACGGCGCGGCACCTGGCCGATCTTGAGGCACTCACGCTCGCCGACCCGCTCACTGGGCTCGGCAACCGGCGCGCGCTCGAACGCGAGCTGGCGCGCACCATGTTGCGCTCGCGGCGGCTCGACCATCCGCTCGCGCTCCTGTACATGGACGTGGACGACTTGAAGCAGGTGAACGACCGCTTCGGGCACGCCTCGGGCGACGACACGCTGCGCGCGGTGGGACATGCGGTGCGCCTGTGCTCGCGCGACGGCACCGACAGCGGCTATCGGGTGGGCGGCGACGAGTTCGTGATCATCGTACTCGCGGGCCGCGCCGGCGCCGAGATCCTCGCGCGCCGCATCGACGAAACGTTCCAAGCGCGCTCCCCGCACGAGAGCCGCCTGTCGCTCGGCGTCGTCGAATGGGACGG
>JAYVCN010000466.1:0-5867 GCA_043749875.1 Candidatus Eiseniibacteriota bacterium
CAAAGGACGCGGCTGCCGACAAGTGTGCCAAGTGCACGCGACCGCCCGTCAGTTCTGACAGGTCGGCATCGCGGCGGCACATGATGCTCTCGGCCGCGCCCGGGATGCCGCGCAGTCCCAACCGGGTTGCGGTGAAACCCTCGTGCATCACGCCGTCGGCTTTAAGAGCAGTATCTTCTTCATGGCAAATAATCGGCAGCCCGGTGGGCAGCGCGTACTCGAGCGCACGCCGCATGACCGCCGCACTCACGACCGGGTGGCCGTCGTCGCTGAACGCCACCGCGCCCGCGCTCGCGAGCGCATCGAGCGGCGCCAGCTGCTCACCCTTCTGCCCCACGGTCACCGCCGCGATCGGCAGCACGTTGCAATGCCCCGCCGCCTCTGCACGGTGCCGCACCCATTCCACCCACGCCGGCGTGTCGACGATCGGATCGGTGTTGGGCATGCAGGCGATGCTGGTGAAGCCGCCCGCCGCGGCCGCGCGCGTGCCGCTGTCGATGGTCTCCTTCGCCGACTGTCCCGGCTCGCGCAGGTGCACGTGCAGGTCGACCAGGCCCGGTGCCGCGATCGCGCCCCTGGCGTCGTGCACGCGCGCGAACGCGCCCGCGTGCGCCGGCGCCGGCACCACGACGCCGTCCTCGACCGCGAGCGTGAAGCGTTCGCCGCTGCGCCAGTGGGTGACGTTCTTGAACAGGGTGAGTGCGCTCATCGCAGCGCGACCTCGGCGGTGAAGCCGTGGGGCTTGCGGATGGCGTCGGCGCAGCGCTTGAGCACGGCGCAACGCACCGCCACGCCATTCGCCACCTGCGCCAGGATGCGCGAGCGCGGACCGTCGGCCACCTCGTGCGCCAGTTCCACGCCGCGGTTGACCGGGCCCGGGTGCATGACCACCGCGTGCGGTGCCAGCAGCGCCACGCGCTCGGGCGTGAGCCCCCACAGCCGCGCGTACTCGCCGAGCGACGGCAGCAGGCCCTTCTCCATGCGCTCGCTCTGGATGCGCAACGCCATCACCGCATCGGCATCGGCCAGCGCATCGTCGAGCGACGGCGCCACATCGCAGCCCAACTGCTCGACGTCGGCCGGCATGAGCGTGCCCGGACCGCACACCGTGACGCGGGCCCCGAGCGTGGTGAGCCCAGCGATCGCCGAGCGCGCCACGCGCGAGTGCGCGATGTCGCCGACGATGGCGAGCCGGCGGCCCTCGAAGCGGCCGTCCCATGCGTCATGCAGGGTGAGCAGATCGAGCAGCCCCTGCGTGGGGTGTTCGTGCATGCCGTCGCCCGCGTTCACCACGCCGATGTTGGAGAGCTGCCGTGCGAGCCAGGCCGGGGCGCCGGACGAGGGGTGACGCACCACGACCAGCGCCACGCCCATGGCTTCGAACAGCCGCACCGTGTCGAGCAGCGTCTCGCCCTTGTTGAGCGAGCTGGCGGCACTGGAGAACACCACCGTGTTGGCACCGAGCCGCTGCGCCGCGATCTCGAACGAGGTGCGCGTGCGGGTGGAGTCCTCGATGAACGCAAGCACGACGGTGACGCCGGCGAGGGCTGTGCGATTCGGCTCGCCTCCGGCGAGCCACGTGCGTTCACGAATGCTCTCGGCGATGAGGGCGAGCAGCGCCTCGCGCGAGCAGCCCTCGAGCCCGAGGAAATGGCGCAGGTCGGCAGACCCAGCGTCCCTGGTCGCGGCGAAGGTAGAAAAAATCCCGGCGCCAGTGGGCGTCGGGGCATGCGAAAGCGGTAGCGTCGACATGGCAGTCATGGCACCGGTCTCCTGGCGGACTCTCGGGACCGCCTTAAGGGTGGAGTTCTGGCACGAACCGGCAGGGAATGTAGGGGATGTGGGGGGTGGGTTCAAGCCGGCTTTCGACCACGACCTCCCCAGCCGAAGTCGAACTTCCCTGAGGCGATGTCCGCCCAAGGGACAACCTCGATCCCGTGCGAGAGACGACGTCGCTCGCGGCCGCCATACACGATCCACCCACGGTCGAGCCCAAGGTCGACCATGCATTGTCGCAGCCCTGCAAGACCGCGCGCATCGACGGTTGACCCCAGCTTGATCTCGATGGCATGAATCCTCAGTCCATCCTTCACCAGCAGGTCCACCTCGCCGCCTCCGGCAGGGCGCCAATGAAAGAACTCCGGGCGCACAATTCGCTCCGACGCGAGCCCCGTGAGCTCCTCGATGACCAGTCCCTCGAACGAGCTCCCCCGTAGCGGCCAATCCCGGAGCTCTGTGGGCCGCCGGAGTCCCGCGAGGAAGTGCAGCAGGCCCGTGTCACGGATGTAGAGCTTGGGGCTCTTGGCGAGCCGCTTCTGCACATTGGCGTGGTAGGGCGGCAGGCGGCGAATCATGAACGCCCCCTCGAGGACATCGAGATGCTCGGACACGGTATGCGATGAGACGGCCAACGAGCGAGCAAGGTCGCTCACATTGAGCGACCGGCCGTGGACATGCGTGAGCATCGTGAATAGCGAGCGCAACCGCGTCGATTGCATTCGCACTCCGAGAGCGGGGAGGTCGCGCTCGAGAAACTGCGTCACGTAGGCATCCAGCCATCGGGTTCGAGCCTCCGGGGCACGGCGAGCCAGCACCGGGGGGAATCCGCCCCAGAACCAACGCTGCACAGCGATCGGCGCGGGCAGCTCGCGCGCTGAGAATGGCGAGAGCCCCAAGAGTCCTATCCGGCCCGCAAGGCTCTCTGATACTCCGCGCATGAGCGACCAGCCCGCCGAGCCCAGCAGTACGAACCGGCCGTTTCCCCTTCCCTCGTCCACAGCATGGCGGAGGGCTGAGAACAGCTCAGGCACTCGCTGTGCCTCGTCGAAGACCACCCGCCGCGGATTCGCCTCGAGAAACCCACCGACGTCCGCCTCCAACGCGGTCCTCGCGGCGGGTTGCTCCAGATCCACCTACGTCCAATCCGGAAGCGCGTGCCGAAGGAGCGTGCTCTTCCCGCACTGGCGCGGACCTTGGACAAAGACGACGGGGAATACCTTCAGCAGCTCAGCGAGCAACCGCTCCTGCTGTCTTGGCCGGTAGCGCATGCCATGCATTTTTGAACCCAGGGTTCAAAATTGCAAATTGCGCCCGTCCTGGGCCGGCCGCCCCGCTCACCGCGTCACGATCACGCGCCGCACGCGCACCTCGGTCCCCACGCGGGCGCGCACCAGGTAGAGCCCCGACGGGACGCCTGCGCCACGCTCATCCCGCGCGTCCCACGTGAACTCCTGCGCCCCGGCTGCCAACGGGCCGTCCCATAGCGTGGCGAGCTCTCGGCCTGCGACATCGTGCACGCTCACCCTCGCCGAGGACTCAGCCCGCGGCGTGGCCAGCGTCACGCGCACGCTGCCGCGCGCGGGATTAGGTCCGGCCGACAGCGCGAGCGCAGCCGGCACGCCCCCCGGCACGTCGAGCACCGCCGTCACCAATGTGTCGACGCTGCCGCGGATCTCGTCCAGGTGGTAGCGATTGCCGTGCGGCCAGCGCAGCGCCGCGTGGTAGCGGACGACGCCCTGCTTGTTGAGCACCAGGTAATTGTCGTACGTGCCGTAGAGCAGCTCGACATTCCCGCCTGCCGCCGCGGCGCCCTGCAGCGCGAGCGGAAACGTCACGCCCGTCTGCTGCTGGAACGAGGTCATCTGTGCGGGGGTGCCATTCCACAGGTCGACGCCCAGCACCTGCACCTGCCCCGGGAACGCCGCCGCGTAGTGATCGGCGATGTCCTGCTGCACCGACGGACCGTCGGCGATACAGAACGGTCAGCCGTAGCCGAGCAGGAACAGCACCAGCACTTTTCCCGAGTACTGGGACGGTGCGGACACCGTGCCGCCGCCGAGCAGCGACTTGGTGAAGGGGGGTGCGGTCGCCCCGAGCGGGAGCTGCGCGAACGCCGGTGCGGCATGGGCGAGCATCGCGAGCGTCAGCGTCACGAGCAGTGTGCGTCGCATCAGGCTACCCCCGTTGGGAACGGCGTCGGAGCTGATACGAGCCTATCACCCGAACGTGACCGCCGGGGCCGGCTTTTCTACAGTAGCGTCCCCCGCAGCGTCACGCTCGCGATCGAGAAATAGATGACGATGCCGGTCACGTCCACGAGCGTGGCCACGAATGGCGCCGAGGCGCTGGCGGGGTCGAGTCCTGCGCGCCGCAGCACGAACGGCAGCATGGAGCCCGACAGCGTGCCCCACGTCACCACGCCGACCACCGACAGGCCGATGGTCGTGGCCACGAGCAGGTAGGCGGAGCCGTACGAGTGGAAGATCACGTGCCACAGGATGACGCGCGAGAAGCCGATCACGCCGAGGATGCCGCCCATCGCCAGCCCGCTGATCAGCTCGCGGTGGACGACGCGCCACCAGTCGGTGAGCTTGACCTCGCCGAGCGCCATGGCGCGGATGACCAGCGTCGAGGCCTGCGAGCCGGAGTTACCGCCGCTCGAGATGATGAGCGGGATGAAGATGGCCAGCACCACGGCGCGTGAGATCTCGGCCTCGAAGCGCGCCATGGCCGTGGTGGTGAGCATCTCGGACAGGAACAGCGCCGCCAGCCAGATGACGCGCTTCTGCACCATCTTCGGCAACGAGATCGCGAGGTAGGGCGCATCGAGGGCCTCGGTACCGCCGATCTTCTGGATGTCTTCAGTCGCTTCTTCTTGAATCACGTCGACGATGTCGTCCACCGTCACGATGCCCTGCATGTGGCCCTGGCCGTCGACGACCGGGATCGCTTGCAGGTCGTGCGCGGCGAACAGGCGGCCGAGCTCCTCCTGGTCCATGTCGCCGCGCGCCGTGACCAGCTCGGTCGCCATGATGTCGCGCACGGTGCGGTCGGCCGCCGCCGCGAACAGCTGGCGCAACGACACCACGCCCACCAGCCGCTGGTCAGGGTCGTTCACGTACACGTAGTAGACATGTTCGAGGTGGTCGCGCGCTTGCTTCCTCAGGTAGCTGATGGCTTCGTCCACGCTGACGTCGGCGCGCACGCGCGCGAAGCGTGGATTCATCAGCCCGCCGGCTTCATCCTCGGCATAGGCGAGCAGCGCCATGACCTCGCGGCGCGTCGGCTCGTCGAGCAGCGCCAACAACGCCTCGCGCTCGTCGTCCTCGGTCTCCTGCACCAGGTCGGCGGCGTCGTCCGGCGGCAGCAGGCGCATCCATGAGCGGCGCTGTTCGGCGGGAATCGCGAACAGCATCCCGTACTGGTCGCGCGCGGTCAGGTTAAGGAAGAAGTCTTCCGCCTCGGGTCGCGGCAGGTCGAGAAACGCCTCGAGACGGTCTTCCGGCGACAGCAACCGCCAGGTCTCGCGCAGATCGTCGGCGGCGAGCCCGGATTCGTTCTCGGCTTCGCGACGCAGGCTGGTCATGGGCTTGCTCCGCTTGGCATGGACGGGCGGGAGTGGCCGGATGCTTCTCCACCGCAACCTACCGTGCGGCGCGCGCGAGCGTCCAGCGCGAAACGCCGGGAGCGTCGATTGGCGGTGCGGGCGCCGCTGCCGGCAAGCTCAGCTCCGCTTGGCGCTGCCCTCCGCGGGCGCGAACATCACCGCCACCGACAACTCCTCGGTGATGTCGTGGAAGCGGTGCTCCACCCGCGCCGGCACGAACACCACCGAGCCGGGCTCGACCGCCCGGACTTCAGTGCCCACCCGGATGTTCGCTCGCCCGCGCAGGATGAGATACGCCTCGTCCTCCGCGTGTGGCTGCTGCGGGTCGGTGCCGCCCGCGGGCAGTACGTACAGCCCGAGGCTCATCGACGGCTGGCGCAGGAACTCAAGGTAGAACGTCCCATGTGCACGCCGGCGCAGTTCGATGTCGGCGAGTTCGAACGCTTCCATGTTGCACTCCTGCTTGGCCTGAACGATCAGG
>JAYVCN010000467.1:0-5542 GCA_043749875.1 Candidatus Eiseniibacteriota bacterium
CGGCCAGCTCATGAACCGTCCCGGCCTGCTGTCGGTGAGCGGCTATGTGCGCCGGGTCGACTCGGGATTCCTGAGTGACGGTGAGCGGCAGGGAATCGCTCTCGATCGCAGCGGCTTCCGTGGCCAGTTGAAGACCGGCCGCCTGGGGTTGCTGTCGGCGCGGTTCGACCGCGAGACGCGGCCGGAAGCAAGCAGAACCAGCCAGCTGAGCGGCACCGACCTGTTCGGCATGCAGTGGCGAATGGACGGCGTACGCACGGGCGCGGCTGCCGAGTTCGAGCAGCGCAACACCAACCGCGTGCTCGACCTGCAGCAGCGCAACAGCACGGGGGCGATGCGCCTGTGGTGGAAGCCCATGGATCGGGTGAAGACCACCGTCGAACACCAGCAGACGCTCGCGGGCCAGAAGACCAGCGAGACCGCACTGGCGCTCGAGTGGCGCGCGCTGTCAGCGCTGTCGCTCGAGGCGCGTGGTTCGACAGGCGATCTGGGTCAGACCATCCGCGGCGGCGCGACCATGTCGGTCGGTGCCCGCCAGTTCTACGTCCGCGAGGAGCAGTCGCTGGCGGCGAGCGGGGTGCGCGGCGGGACGCTGTTCGGCATGCAGGCGCCGCTCGGCCCCGAGAGCCGCGTCTACTCGGAATACCAGTGGCAGCGTGACCCGGCCGGTGACCATGGCGTGTCCGTCACGGGCATCGAGCAGAGCTGGCACAACCACTCTGGGCTGCAACTCCAGGTGGCCGGCGAGCATGGCACGCAGGGCGGCGCCTCGGGCCAGCACGGCACGATCGCCGGACAGGTCTCGTACAAGGGCGATTCGCCGCTGTCGGGTTCCAGCCGTGCCGAGGCGCGGCGCATGATGGGTAGCGCCTATAGCCGCCAGATGTTGTCGGCGACGCGCCTCGAACTGGCGTTGCCGAGCGGTTTCACGGTGCTCACCGACCTGCGCATGAGCATGACGCGCCAGAGCCAGCGCCAGTTGATACTTTACACGACCCCCAATCGGTACACGGAGAGCAGTGTCGGTCTGGCGTGGCGTGCGCCTCGCTCGGACGCCTTCCAGGCGCTCGGACGCTGGACGCGTCTCGCCGATCGCCGTGGCCCGCAGGCCGGTGATTCGCTCGGCACCCAGTCGGTGCTGGGTGTGGCGGCGTTCGAAGCCACGGTCCGGGTGGCGCCAGGGCTGGAGTGGGCGGGGAAGGGCGCGGCACGCCTGGAGCAGAGTGGCCGCAGCGGTCTGCCGCTGGGCACCGGGCACAGCACGTTGTGGGCGAGTCGTTTGGACTACCGTATCGCCCAGCAGCCGTTCCGCCTCGGGGTCGAGTACCGCCTGCTGCAGCAGCGCGAGGCGGGGGACACGCGTGGCGGCTGGTTGCAGGAACTGTCGTACGATCCGGGTCAGCACATGCGCTTCGGGGTCGGCTACAACTTCAGCAAGTTCTCGGGCGATCCGCTGGTGCAGAACCAGAACAGCTCGCGCGGCTGGTTCCTCCGCGCGCAGAGCCGGTACTAGCCAGCAGCCCAGCAACCACGCAGCAAGCAAGTGACGGCGCCCGGTGGGAATCCCCATCGGGCGCCGTCATTGCACGGTCATCGCTTCCGCCTATCGCACTGTCTTCGCCTCCGGCTATGGTCGCGCCGCAACGGGTCCGCCGTGCTGGTCGTACCAGCGCAGCCAGGTGTCGAGGCGATGCACCAGGTGCGCGGGTTCCTGGAAGCCGTGCGGCTCGCGCGGGTAGGCGTAGAACTTCACCTCGCAGCCCACGTCGCTGAGCGCGCGATAAAGCGAGATGCCGTTCAGGAAATGCACGCGGTCGTCACTTTGCCCGTGCAGGATGAGCGTGGGGGTGGTCATGTCCTTGGCGTAGCGAATCGGATTGGCGCGATCGAAATGCTCGGTCTCGTGCCACGGGTCGCCCTTGTACTCCCACTGCGACGCCACGCCGTGATTGATGTCGCTGCTCGAATAGCTGAACGACACATCATTCACACCCGCACCGACAACTGCAGCCCGATAGCGGTGCACGTGGCCGATGGTCCACGCGGTGATATACCCGCCCCACGACCAGCCCCCGTAGTAGAGCCGCTGTGCGTCTGCAAGGTGCCGTTCGATCAACGCATCCACGCCGCTCTCGATGTCCAGCTGCTCGATGGTGCCGAAGCGATTGCGGTTCGCAGCGTAGAAATCGAAGCCGTACCCGGTGCCGCCGCGGTAGTTCGGCCGAAATACCGCATAGCCACGGCCGGCGAACAGCTGCACCTGCGAGCTCCAGCCCTGTTGCGTCACATCGTCGGGTCCACCGTGCGGCATCACCATGAGTGCCGTCGCGGCACCGGCCGGTGTGCCGGGCGGGCGCGTGAGCAGGCCTTCGACCTCCACGCCCTCGGGGCACTTCCAGCGCACGACCTGTGTCTCGCCCAGCGCCCAGTCCGCGGTCTGCGGATTGAGTCTGGACGCGACGTCCATGCGGCGCGCGGCGAGGTCGAATCGAGTCACCTCCTGCGGATCGCGCGGGGTGGAGGACAGGAACACCAGCCTGCGGCCCGCGGCGTCGGCGATCAGTGAACCGGACACCACGCGCCCCGAGAAACCTGCGTCCTGCGGCGGGCCGCCCGCCAGCGCGAAGCGCAGCAGGCGCGACTCGGTGCGGGCCTTGACGCAGGCGATGACATCGCGGCCGCCGTTCGCAAGCGCGAGCCCGTCGAGCGTCAGGTTCTTCCCGGGCGCGAGGTCGCGCACACGGCCGCTCGCAACATCCCACACCAGCAGCGCGTTCACGTTCGAGAGCCCGCCGTTGAGCCCGGTCATCACCACCGTCTTCGCGTCCGGCGTCCAGTGCAGCTCGCCGTACGCGGTCCCGTAAGAGTCGGTCTTACGCGCGAGTGTCGCGACGATGCGACCGTCGGCCGCATCCAGCACATGCGGTTGGGGAAAGTTGAACACCTCGTAAGGATTGCTGCTGCGCGTGGTGAGCACGGCGAAGCGGCGGCCATCCGGCGACCACTCGAAGTCCGCCACGTTGAGACTCTCGGGACTCACCGCGCGTGGCAAACCGCCCGCCACCGCCACGGTCCATAGCCGCGCGGGCCGCCATTGCTCGTCCCATGCGAACGCGCCGCCCGCGCGCCACGCCGACTCGATCTCGCTGTCGCTGCGCTCCGGCGGCGCCAGGAACGCGATGCTCCGGCCGTCGGGGGAGAAGCGAAAGCCATCGGGCTCGAGCTTGCCCGTGTCGAGCTTGCGCGCCTCGCCGCCCGTGAGCGGCAACAGCCACAGTGCGCTCTTGCGCTGGAACACGAGGGAGCGGCCATCGGGAGCGAATCGCGGCGAGCTGGCACGGTCGTCCCCCGAGGTGAGCGTGCGGCTGACGCGCGTCGCCAGGTCCAGCAGCACGATCTGGCGGGTGCGCTTCCAGCCGCCGTTGGTGTCGTCCGCGCTCGGCTTGGCGGAGGTGTCGCGCGTGGCCCGGCTCAACGCGAATGCGGCCCAGTGACCATCCGCGGATAGCGCCAGGTCGCCGGGTGCAGCCAACGTGACCACATCCGCCGCGCTGGGCCGCAGCGAGCCGGCCGCGGGGGCGTGGGTGGCGGTGGCCGCCGCCGCGGATACGGCGAGTGACAGCGCGAGCAGGGCGGAGCCTGCGGCGCGGCGGGCCAACCCGGACCTCGCGTCGAATAGGGCGATCATGGTGTCAGGCCTCCCGGCGAACGGCGTGGGTGCATGTCGAGGGTGGAATCGATCCGGCGGAGTGTTGCAGCGCTGCTCGCTCACGTCCACGCCACGACCCCGCGGTCGGCAGCCGCGCACCCGCGTTCGTGCCCTGCCCGGGGGCCGTGGTCGGCCGCATGCGGTCGTCCGCGTTACGCTGCGGCGTTCCCGAACTCGCACTGCTGCATCCCGACCGCCGAGGAGTGTTCCCCATGAAGTTTGCTGCGCGTCGCTTCACCGTGTTCCTGCTGCCGCTGCTCAGCGTCCCGGCGTGGGCGGACGACATCGGCAATTTCGTGGTACGGCTGGGACAGGACACCACGGGCGTCGAACATTACACGCGCAGCGCGACCCGGCTCGAGGTGGACCAGGTCGGTCGCGCCCCGCGCACGCTGCGCCGGCACTTCATCTACGACATGAAGGACGGGATACTCACACACATCGGCACGGTGTTCATGCCACCCGGCGCTACTGTGCCGACCCAGACCATCGAGGCCACGTTCGACGCCGACTCGATACGCGTGCAGATCAAGAACGGCACCGCGCTGCCGCAGGACGTACACCAGGCCTTCCCGCGCGGGGCGATCGCAGTTTTCGGCTCGAGCCCGTGGACGGTTTACGAAGGCCAGATCATGCGGCTGGTGAAGGCCAAGCCCGACACGCTCGGTGGCGTGCTCTACTTCGTCGGTGCCCCGACCTCCGATCGCTTCCTGCTGCGAAGGCTCGGCCGCGACTCGGTCGAGATCTCCAACACGCACGCCGACCTCTACCACGCCGCGATCGACAAGGCCGGGCACATCCTCGGCACGCTGCCCATCTCCGGCACGCAGAAGTTCTCGATCACACGCGTGGCGATGCTCGAAGTCGACGCGCTCGCGAACAGCTACATGGCGCGCGAACAGGCCGGCCAGGGCCTCGGCATGTTGTCGCCACGCGATACGGTGCGCGTCGCGAACGCGGGTGGCGCGGCGCTCACCATCGACTACGGGCGACCGGCCAAACGCGGCCGCGTCGTGTACGGCGGCATGGTGCCCTACGGCGAGGTGTGGCGCACGGGCGCCAATGCCGCGACCCAGTTCCGCACCGACAAAGCTCTGGACTTCGGCGGCACCGTGGTGCCGGCTGGCTTCTACACGCTGTGGACGATGCCGACGGCGTCCGGCTGGAAGCTGATCGTGAACAGCGAGACGGGACAGTGGGGAACGGCGCACAAGGCCGACAAGGACCTGTTCACGATTGGCATGAAGGTCGGCACGCTACCGCAAGTGGTGCAGCGCTTTACGATCAGCGTGGAGAGCACGCCCGCGGGCGGTGTCCTGAACCTCGACTGGGACACCACGCGAGCGTCCGTGGAATTCACGACGAAACCCTGAGCGTTGCGAGCCGGCGTGCCCATTGCGCCGCGCTCCACCCGAATTGTATTTCGGAGCGTCGGAGGTGTGCCGTGCCGTCAGACTCCCAGAAGGACGAGATCCGCCGATTCTACGCGGCCGAGACTCGCGACCGGGACCAGCGCGAATGGATCACGCGCGGGGGCAGCGCGCAGATTCCCGAGAACGCCGCCGCGCGTTACTTCCTCAAACGGAAGGTGATGGCCGCCCTCGCCATGACCGGTCTCGGCCCGGCGCATCGCTTGCTCGAGGTCGGGAGCAGCTGGGGCCACCAGACGTTCCTGCTCGCCGGTCACGTGGCGCACGTCACGGCCGTGGACCTGTCAGCGGAAAGCATCGAACTCGCGCGCCGGCGCGCCGCCCATTGGAACGTCGAGAACGTCCACTTCGCCGTGGCGGATGCCGAGGACCTCGCGGGCGTGGCGGACGCGAGCTTCGACGG
>JAYVCN010000468.1:0-4516 GCA_043749875.1 Candidatus Eiseniibacteriota bacterium
GCCGTGCATACCGCGTTCGCGGGCCCGCTGTCGGGCTGCAGCATCGCGGTCACCGGCTGCGGGCCGATCGGCTTGTTCGCGGTCGGCGTGGCCCGCGCCGCCGGCGCCGCGCACGTGTTCGCATCCGACGTGTCGCCGTTTCGGCTCGAGCTGGCGCGCGCGATGAAAGCCGACGCGGTCATCGACGCACGCACCGAGAATCTCTCCGACCGCGTGGCGCAGCTCACGAATGGCCGCATGCTGGACGGCGTTCTGGAGATGAGCGGCAATCCCGCGGCCGTGCGGGACGGGCTGGCGGCGCTGCGCATGGGCGGGCGCATGAGCATGCTGGGCCTGCCGACTGAACCCTATGAGCTCGATTGGAATCGGCTGGTGATCTTCAAGGGCATCACTCTGCACGGCATCATCGGGCGCCGCATGTACGACACGTGGTTCCAGATGGACCAACTGCTGGGCTCGGGCCGGCTCGACCTGAAGCCCGCGATCACGCACGTCATGCCCATGGAACGCTTCGACGAGGCCATCGCCCTGCTGCGCGACGGACGCGCGGGCAAGGTGGTGCTGGTGCCATGGGGCCAGACGACCTGACCCGAACGCGCGAGGGGTGTGCGATATGTTCGAAAACATGCAACCGGTGATCGCGGCCGAGCTCGCGAAGATCCGCGAGGCGGGGCTGTGGAAGGGCGAGCGCGTCATCACCTCGGCGCAGGGCCCCGAGGTGACGCTCGCGGACGGACGGCGCGTGCTGGTGTTCTGCGCCAACAACTACCTCGGCCTGTCGAGCCACCCCGCGCTGCTCGAGGCCGCGCACCGTGCGCTCGACACTCACGGCTTCGGGCTATCGTCGGTGCGCTTCATCTGTGGCACGCAGGACCTGCATCGGGAGCTCGAGCAACGCATCGCCGAGTTCGTGGGTGCCGAGGACGCCATTCTGTACGCCGCCTGCTTCGACGCCAACGGCGGGGTGTTCGAGCCGCTGCTGGGCGAGGCCGACGCCGTGATCTCCGACGAGTTGAACCACGCCTCGATCATCGACGGCATCCGGCTGTGCAAAGCAAAACGCTGGCGTTACCGGAACAACGACATGGCCGACCTCGGGCGCTGCCTGGCGGAGGCCGACGCGGCGGGCTGCCCGCAGAAGCTGGTGGTCTCTGACGGAGTGTTCAGCATGGACGGCACCATCGCGAACCTCGGCGCCATCGTCGAGCTGGCCGAGCAGCATCGGGCCATGGTCATGATCGACGAGTGTCACGCCACCGGTTTCATCGGCCGCACCGGCCGCGGCACGCCGGAGCTGCACGGCGTGCGCGGGCGCGTGGACATCATCACCGGCACCTTCGGCAAAGCTCTGGGCGGCGCGCTGGGCGGCTTCACCGCCGCGCGCAAGGAGATTGTCGCGTTGCTCCGGCAACGCTCGCGTCCGTACCTGTTCTCCAACACACTGCCGCCGGCGGTCGTGGGCGGCAGCCTGGCCGCGCTGGAGCTGCTCGCGAACAGCACCGAACTGCGCGACCGCCTCGAGGCCAACACGCTGCGGTTCCGGGCTGGCATGCTGGCTGCCGGCTTCGACATCCAGCCGGGCGCGCACCCGATCGTGCCCATCATGCTCTACGACGAGCGCCTCGCGCACGACCTCGCCGCGCGGCTGCTCGACAAGGGCGTGTACGTGATCGGTTTCTCGTACCCGGTGGTCGCCAAAGGCAAGGCGCGTATCCGCGTGCAGCTCTCGGCCGCGCATACGGATGAGCATATCGACCGTGCGGTCGCGGCGTTCGCCGAAGCTGGACGCGAACTCGGCGTGCTCGGCGGGGCCTCTGCGCGCTGACGTCCTGCGCGACGTCCGCAGCGGCAAATCATTCCGGCGCGCGAGCTTGACCCTCCTCCGTGGCGCCGCTACCTTGGCCATGTTTGCTTACCCTGGAGGACTTGCGTGGAACCCACGACGGCTGTGAAACGCACGCCATTCTACGACCTCCACCGCGCCGCCGGGGCCAAGCTCGTGGAGTTCGCGGGCTTCGAGATGCCGCTGCGCTATACGGGTGACGTGCGTGAACACGTCGCCGTGCGCACCGCCGTCGGGCTGTTCGATATCAGTCACATGGGCGAGTTCGACGTGCGCGGACCCGGGGCCGGCGAGTGGCTCGACCACATGCTCACGAACCACGTCGGGGGACTCGCGGTCGGGCAGGCGCTGTACTCGCCGATGTGCCGCCCGGACGGCGGCATCGTCGACGACCTGCTCGTGTATAGGTACGACGACCATTTCATGGTCGTCGTCAACGCCGCCAACCTGGCCAAGGACTTCGCCTGGCTCGCACAACACTGCCCCGCCGGCGTCTGGCTCGAGGATCATTCCGACGTCACCGCGTTGCTGGCGGTGCAAGGCCCAAAGTCCTCAGACGTGCTGCGTGGCCACGTCCCCGACGCGGTGCTCGAGCTCGGCTACTACCGGTTCACCACCGGCTTGCTGTTCGGTGTTCCGGCGACGTTATCGCGCACGGGGTATACCGGTGAGGACGGCTTCGAGCTGTACTTCCACCCGCAGCACGC
Organism: Candidatus Eiseniibacteriota bacterium; assembly: GCA_043749875.1. GTDB lineage: Bacteria > Eisenbacteria > RBG-16-71-46 > RBG-16-71-46 > RBG-16-71-46 > JAIOPA01. The sequence continues at coordinate 2,551 of JAYVCN010000468.1, forward strand.
GCTCACCGTGTGGAACGGGCTGATGGCCGCAGGCAAGCCGCACGGGCTCGACCTCATCGGGCTCGGCGCGCGCGACACGCTACGCCTCGAGATGGGCTACATGCTCTATGGGAATGACATCGACGACACCACCACTCCGCTCGAGGCGGGACTCGGCTGGACCGTGAAGCTGTCGAAGGGTGAGTTCCACGGCCGCGAGGTGATGGTGAAGCAGAAGGCGGCCGGACTCGAGCGCCGCCTGGTGGGTTTCCAGCTCGACGGGCGCCGCATGCCGCGTCACGGCATGCGCATCCTGTGCGACGGCCGCCCGGTGGGTGCGGTGACGAGCGGCACCTACAGCCCGAGCCTCGAGCGACCGCTCGGCATGGGCTACGTGGAGACGGCGCTGGCTGGCAACGGCACGGCGCTCGACATCGAAGCCGGTTCGACGACCCTGGCCGCACGGGTGACCGCGCGGCCGTTTTACACGCGCGGCACGCATCGTTCGTGACCCCGCCGGAGGCGAAGTGACCTTTCCCGAGGATGTCCGTTACACGCGCGAGCACGAGTGGGCCCGTGAGCAGGGGGGTGTCGTGACCGTGGGCATCACCGGCTACGCCACCGACCAGCTCGGCGACGTGGTGTTCGTGGAGCTGCCGGACGTGGGGCGGAAGCTGGACGCGGGCAAGAGCTTTGGCGTGGTCGAAGCGGTGAAGACGGTGAGTGACCTGTACGCCCCGCTCGCCGGCGAGGTCGTCGAGGTGAACGGCGCGCTGTCGGACAATCCGGCGGTCGTGAACTCCGATCCGTACGGGCAGGGCTGGATGATCAAGCTGCGACTCGCCGACCCCAGGTCGTTCGCCGCGCTGTTGTCGAGCGCTGACTACGCGAAGTTGGTCGAGGAATCGCACGCGTGACGGGGCTGCCGGGCGCGCCCGGCGATGCGTCGCCGCCCACCTTTGCGAGCGCGGCCGGTCACACGCTCCCGTCCACCCCGCCGAGCGAGCATCGCGAGCGGTATGTAGCCTCCTGGTCATTCGACCCGTGGAGGGAGCGGCCGGTCGTGGCCGGCGTCGCGGCGCTGGCGGTACTCGGGATGTGGCTGATTCTCGCGGCGTGCCGCTTCCCGTGGCTGCTGGCGGTGGGACTCGGCGGCCTCGTGGCGTCGCCGCTCGTGCCCGGCTTCATGCCGGCCGACTGCCGCATCGAGCCCTCGGGCGTAGCCCGCCGCGGCGCGCTCGGCTGGATGCGGCGCTCGTGGTCCGATGTGCGGCGCATCGACGACGTGCCCGTGGGCCTGCTGCTGTCACCCTACGCGGCGCGTCACTGGCTCGATGCCACGCGCGCGCTCACGCTGCCCATGCCGCGCCCGCGGCGCGCCGAACTCGCGTCGCTCGTGCGTGAGCAGTGGCGGGCACATGCCCGCTGAGGCGCTGGCGGCCGAGGACCTGGCGCTGCTCGAGCGGCTCGCCCGGCGCGTGGTCGAGCTCAAGCTCGAGACGCCGGCCATCCTGACGCTCGAGACGGCGCGGCCACTTTCGCTGGTCGCGGGTCAGGCGATGCTGTTCTTCGAACCGTTCGCGCAGATGCTGTTTCGTTTCACCGACTACCGCCGGCTCGCGGCCCTGATCGAGCGGCGTGATGCGCTCGAGACGCTCACGCGCCTGATCGAAGTCGGCGCCGATGCCCGCGAGCGCGCGGCCCGCGCTGGGAAACCGTCGTGATTCCGGCGCCCGACTCCCTCCGCTCCATTCTCGCCACCGACTGCGGTTCCACGACCACCAAGGCGGTGTTGATCGAGCGCGGCCCCGACGGCTACCGTCTGGTGACGCGCGGCGAGGCGCCGACCACGGTGGAGGCACCGTTCGAGGACGTCACGCGCGGGGTCCTGAACGCAGTGAAGGAGGTCGAGGAACTGCGCGGTAGGAAGCTGCTCGACGGAGATCGCATCCTGTCCCCGCAGACCGGCGACGATGGCGTGGACCTG
>JAYVCN010000469.1:0-2528 GCA_043749875.1 Candidatus Eiseniibacteriota bacterium
GATGCCGCTGCACCGCCACCGCGCCGGCGCGCGCGCCTGATCGTGGGCGTCGTCATCGCGGTCGCAGCGGCGGCGGCGGCCGTCGTGGTCGTGTGGCGGTCCCCGCACCAGGCGGCGAGCGGCACCGTGATCGCAGCCGAGCGCCAGAGCGCCGCTGTAAAGGTATAACGGCCTTGGCCACAGATCCCGCACCGGAAGATCGCATTCTCTCTGTTGGCGAGATCACGCGCTCGATCAAGGACCTCCTGAGCGGCTCGTTCCCCGGCGTGTGGGTGAAAGGCGAAGTCTCGGGCTATAAAGGCGCGCATCCGAGCGGGCATATGTATTTCAGTCTCAAAGACACGAGCGCCCAACTTGGTTGCGCCATGTTCAAGGGTTCCGCGATGCGGCTGACGTTCGCACCAAAAGACGGCCTCGAGATCGAGGCGTTCGGCGAGATCAACGTCTACGAACCGCGCGGCCAGTACCAGCTCATCATCAAGCAAATGCGCATCGCTGGCATCGGCGCGCTGCTGGTGCAGCTCGAGGACCTGAAACGGCGGCTGGCGGCGGAGGGTCTGTTCGATGCCGCGCGCAAGCAACCGCTGCCCATGTTCCCGCGCACCATCGGCGTCATCTCCTCGCCCGTGGGCGCCGCGGTGCGCGACGTGGTGAAGGTGCTGCGTGCGCGCTGGCCGGGCATCCGCATCGTGCTCGCGCCGGTCAAGGTGCAGGGCGAGGGCGCTGCCGCCGAGATCGCCGCCGCCATCGAGCGCTTCGAGCGTTGGGGCGGCGCGGACCTGCTCATCGTCGGGCGCGGCGGCGGTTCCACCGAGGATCTATGGGCGGTCAATGAAGAGGCCGTCGTACGCGCGATCGCCGCCGCGCGCACACCGATCATCTCCGCCGTGGGACACGAGGTGGACACGACGCTCGCCGACTTCGCTGCCGACGTGCGCGCGGCTACGCCCAGCAACGCCGCCGAGCTGGCGGTGCGCGACCGGCGCGAGGTGCAGCACCGGCTCGCAGCACTCACGCAGCGCATGGGCACGCGCGTCCAGACACAGCTCGAGCGATTGCGGAACGCGCTGGCTTCGCTGCTGAAACAGCACGGATTCCGCCGCGTTCATGACCTGTTCGCGCATTGGCAGCAGCGCACGGACGAGCTGCGCCAGCGGCTGGATGCCGGCGTGCGTGCCATGCTGGAGGCCTCGCGCAGGCGGTTGTCCGACACCCGCAACGCCTACGGCTTGCGCGAGTCCCTGCCGCGGCGTCTGGCCGAGGCGCGCAGCGCACTGGCGCGTTCGCGCTCCGGCCTCGATGATGCCGTGGTGGCCCGTGTCCACGACCGGCGCCGGCACGCGCTGGCACTGGCCGACCGCTTGCGCGCTCTCAGTCCGAAGTCGGTGTTGGAACGAGGCTATGCGCTGGTTCGCGGCCCCGAAGGGACATTCGTGCGCAGCGCCGGGGCGCTGGCCACGGGCAGCAAGGTGACGCTGGAGTTCGCGCGCGGCGAAGCCGACGCGACCGTGACGACGATTCGAAAGGGAGGTGAGGATGCCACGCGCCAAGAGCGACGCCGGGATCAGTGACGGCACGCCGCTCGATTTCGAACAGAGCATGAAGCGGCTGGAGACCATCGTCGAGGAGCTGGAGGCGGGCGAGCTGTCATTGGAGGACTCCATCGCCCGCTACGAGGAAGGCATCAAGCTGTCGCGCCGACTCACCCAGGTGCTCGACGAGTCCGAGAAACGCATCGAGCGACTGGTGGAGAAGGAGGGCCAGGCGCCCGCGACCGAACCGATGGAGCTGTCCTCGGGCCGTGAGGGCTCCGAGGGCGAATTGCCACTCTGATGGCGGAGCGTGGTTCGACCAAGCGGTCACCCAGACTTGTCCCGTCGCCGGCCCGCAGGACTGCGGTGGCATTCGTCCCCGGCTTCGAGCCCCTGCGCGAGGCGATCGAGCAGCGGCTCGCGCGCGTCCTGCGCGAGCGCGCCGACGGCCCCGGCCGGCTGGGGCAGGCCGTGCGCTACGCCGCGCTCTCGCCGGGCAAACGCGTGCGGCCACTGTTCGTGCTGTTGGCGTGCGAGGCGGTGGGCGGTCCGTGGAAGCGCGCGCTGCCGGCCGCGGTGGCGGTGGAGTGCGTGCACGCGTTCTCGCTCGCGCACGACGACCTGCCCGCGATGGACGACGACGACTACCGCCGCGGTCGGCTCACCACGCACAAGAAGTTCGGCGAGGCGCTCGGTGTGCTGACGGGTGACGCGCTGCTGGCGTTCGCATTCGAGGAGTTGGCGCGACTGGTCGACGATGGCGTCCCGGCGCCGCGCGTGGTGGAAGCGGTGCGACGGCTGGGCCACGCCGCGGGGGCGGAGCAGCTGGTCGGCGGGCAGGCGCTGGATATCGCAGCCGAGGGCGGGAAGCCCACGGCACGGCTGGTGCGCGATATCCACGAGCGGAAGACCGGCGCGCTGATGGGCGCAGCGCTGGCATTGGGCGCGCTGGCCGGCGATGCCGACGCACTTACGGTCGAAGCGCTCGACCAGGCC
>JAYVCN010000470.1:0-3161 GCA_043749875.1 Candidatus Eiseniibacteriota bacterium
GCGAGGATGCGGGCCGCGAGCTGCAACCCGGCCTTGGTATTGGTGTGGTACGGGCCGGCCTGGATCTTCATGAGTTCGCCCAACGGCACCTGCACCGCGTCGTCGCCGAACAGCACCACGTCGAGCGTGTCTTTGGGATATCGCGTCTGGATCAGCTGTGAGAGGGCGAGCGCGATTTTTTTTGCCGGCGTGATCCTGTCCTCGCCGTACAGGATCATCGAGTGGCTGATGTCCACCATCAACACGGTGGCGCACGCCGACAGGTGCTCCTGCTCGTAGATCTCGAGGTCGTCCTCGGCCAGTGTCAACTCGTCGATGCCGCTGCGCTTGACGGCGTTGTTTACCGACGCGAGCGGGTCCAAGTTGGCGAGGTCGTCGCCGAACTGCCAGCGACGCGTCTCGGAGAGGCGCTCACCGCCCGCGCCGGCCACGGGCGTACGATGGTCGCCGGCGCCGCCCGCGCGCAGCGAGGTGAAGATCTCGTTCAGCGAATCCTGGCGGATGCGGCGCTCACCCTTGGGCGTCATCGCGAAACCCTGCGGCGTGCGGGTCGCCTCGCCGGTGTCCTCGAGCAGTTTCTTGAAATCCTCGAGCGTGAACTCGTCCGTGAAGAACCCGTACTCGCGCCCGAAGTGCTCCATCCAGCGCAGCGCCTCGTCGGCGTCACCGCCCGTCTGCAGCAGGAGATTGCGGTAGATCTCCATGAGCTGCTTCAGGAACGCTTCGTCGCCGGGCTTGGGGCCCTTGTATTTCTGGTAGTCGAAACGCATGCCGTCAGTGTCCTTCGATCAATTTCTTCTGCGTATTGTCGGGACCCACTTCCAGATCGACCACACGCGGTGTGAGCGTGATCAGGCTCTCGTGGTGCGACTGCTGTACGATCTCACGCGAGAACAGGAACGGCAGGATCGACCCGAGGATCGGAAAGCGTTGCCGCGAGCGCCGCTCGACCGTGCGCGTGAAGCCGCCGAGCAGGATGACCTGGCCGTCACGCGCGACGATGGTGTTCTCGACGATCTGTCCGCGCTTCACGGGGCTACCCGACAGCGCCGCATAAATCGAGCCGCGACCGAAGTTGTCGCTGACGATGACCAGCTCGGTGAGCTCAGCCATGAGCTTCAGGCGCAGCTGGCCGCTCTCGAGCAGCGACGGCGTCACCTGGAGCTTCAAGCCGGCGTCCATGGTGTCGGCCACGTAGATCTGGGCGTAGCCATTCGCGCGCGTCGCGAACGTGACGCGCTGGCCATCGAGGATAAAGGCGGGTCGGTTGTTGAGCGTGATCACGCGCGGCATGTCGCGAGTCGTGGCCGCACCCTTGGATTCGAGCAGGTGCAGCGCATTCGCGAGCGTGAGACGCGTATTCAGCCCGACGAGGCCGTCCGCTTGTTCCACCTCGTTCTGGCTGGAACCAGACCCGCCTTTGATCGTGCTGACCACGTGCCGGCGTGCTGCGTTCTGCGTCCCGTCCACGCTGAGTGCCAGCTGGCTCCAGTCGATCCCGAGGTCGCGCGCGCGGTCGGTGTCCACCTCGACGATGCGCGCCTCGAGCGAGATCTGGCGCGGCGCTTGGTCAAAGGCTTTTGCAAGCTCCTGAACCGCTTCGACGGCAGCGTCGTCGCCCGTGAACAACATCAAGTTCGCCGGATCATTCCGGCGGATCTCGACCGTGTGACCGACCCCGCCGAGCGACCAATCGATCACGCTGCGCCCGCCGCTTTCACGGGTACCGAGCGCCGCCTGCAGTTCCGCCGGCGGCACGTGCTTCGGCGTATAGGTGAGCGTCTTGCCGTGCGCGCCTACTGGCGTCAGCGCCAGACCCACGACTGCGATTGCGAGAGCGGCCTTGTAACGCAACATGGTGACCTCATCGAAAAATGAGGCGCGCGGGGGCGCGCGGAGACAGGCCGGCCAAGACCCTGGATCAGTCCTCGCCCAGCCCCGACAGCATCTGCTTCAGCATGTCCTTGTAGCCGGTGGTGCCTGCCTCGCTGCGGTCGCGCGACAGCATGCTGCTCTGGTGCAGGCCCTCGAGCACCAGCTCCATGGCCACCGCGTGCTCATCGCCGTCCTTGGGTTCGAGATAGCGCCCGGCGAGATCGGCGAGTCCCTTCACACTCGACAGCGACTTCGCGTACTCGGCTTGCGGGATGTCGTCACCCAGCTCGAGATGATTGCCCGACGAGAACCACTCGAGCACCGGCCGATACTCGGCGGCGGCCTGCGCGTCGTTGTCGTCCGGTGGCGGCTCGACCCCGCGACGGCGCACGCGCCGGGGCTTGAATGCGTCTGGAAAGCGCTGCGCGAAGATCGACTTCACGCCGCGGCCCAGCAGCGCCCGTGCCACGTTGAGCGCACCCTCCTGCTCGCCCTCGAGCACCAGCTCGACCTTGCCACTCACGGCGCTCACCGCGGATTGCAGGTCGCACACCCGGGTCACCACGCGCTTCTCGCCAGTCATGAGCCCGCGACGTTCGGCATTGCTGACGACGTTCTCGAGCAGCGCGATGGTGAGCCGCGCCGACACGCCCGAGTTCTGGTCCACGAATTCGCTCTTGCGCGCCTGGATCGCCACTTCCTCGATCAGCTCGCGCATGAACACCGGCACGCGCACTTCCACGCCGCTCTTGCGCTCGACCCACGACTCCTGCTGCGTGATCTGCACGCCCTGTTCGCGCGTGAGCGGGTAGTGCGTGAGGATCTGGGAGCTGATGCGGTCGCGCAGCGGCGTGATGATGTTGCCGCGATTCGTGTAGTCCTCGGGATTGGCCGAGAACACCATGGCGACATCCAGCGGAATGCGCACCGGGAAACCGCGGATCTGGAAGTCTTTCTCTTCGAGGATGTTCAGCAGCCCCACCTGGATGCGCGGCTGCAGGTCGGGCAGCTCGTTGATGGCGAAGATGCCGCGGTTCGAGCGCGGGATGATGCCGTAGTGGATGACGCGCTCGTCCGAGTAGTCGAGCCGCAGCGTCGCGGCCTTGATCGGGTCGATGTCGCCGATCAGGTCGGCAATCGTCACGTCGGGAGTCGCAAGCTTCTCCTGGTAACGCTCCTCGCGCGCGATCCAGCGGAGCGGCGTGGCGTCGCCGTGGACCGCGAGCAACTGGCGAGCGTGATGCGTGAGCGGGATTTGCGGATCGCTGTTGAGCGGGCAGCCTTCG
>JAYVCN010000471.1:0-3799 GCA_043749875.1 Candidatus Eiseniibacteriota bacterium
ATGTTGTTCGCGGGCAATTTTGCGCCGGTGGGCTATGCGTCCTGCGAGGGGCAGTTGCTGCCGATCTCGCAGAACACCGCGTTGTTCTCCCTCCTCGGCACCATGTATGGAGGGGACGGCCGGAGCACGTTCGCGCTGCCGGACCTGCGAGGCCGCGCGCCGATCCATGCGGGTCAGGGTCCGGGGCTGCCGTTCTACGACCAGGGGCAGTCCGGCGGCGAAGCCGTGCACACGCTGTCGGTGGCCGAGATGCCGCAGCACTCGCACGTCGCGCTCGCCGACACGGGAAATGGCACTACCAGCAGCCCCGCTGGGGCACTGCCGGCGCACGATCCGGCCGGAACGCCGGTCTACGGCACGAACGCCACGGCCTCGATGTCGGGGAACGCGATCGGTGTGAGCGGTGGCGGACTGCCTCACAGCGTGCAATCGCCCTACCTGGCCATGCGCTATTGCATCGCGCTGCAGGGCGTCTTCCCTTCCCGGTCCTGACCGGACCCGAACGCGTCACCCCAAGTGACGAGAGGAGGTCCGCCGTGAGGCGTACCCCGTGCATCATACGACTTGCGCTGCTCGGCGCGCTGCTGGCGCCGGTACAGGCGAGTGCGCAGTACGTGTTCTACGCCGACACATTCGAGCCCACGCCGTCGCTGCACCGCTGTGCGCCGGACGGCAGTGGACTCGCCTCGCGCGCCCTTGCGGCAGGCACGCTCCCCGAGGGGCTCGCCTACGACGGCGTGCACAACAAGCTCTACTGGGTGGAGGCCGCGTGGTCGGGTGCGCGCATCCGCGTGACCGACGCCGGGCTCCTCGCGGGCACCACCATCCTTGCCGGGCTCGGCTCCGTGCGCGGGATTGCAGTGGATCCCGTGTCGGGCTGGATGTTCTGGACCTCGAGCGACCAGGGAACGGGGGCGAGGATCAGCCGCGCGCGGCTCGATGGCAGTGGCGTGCAGGTGCTGTTCGTCCTGCCCGGATTCAACCCGCGCCAGATCGCGGTGGATGCGCTGCACGGCAAGGTGTACTGGACGGAGTTCGAGCTCGACGCCATCGCGCGCTGCAACTACGACGGCTCCGCGGGCGAGTTCGCCCTGTCCGTGCCCCCCGGGTCGCGTCCCTATGGCGTGGCGGTGAACGAAGCGGCGAACGAGCTGTGGTGGACCGAGTACGCGACCGGGCAGGTGCAGAAACTGCTCGCCCCGCCCGCCCCGACGGGCCCGGCATCCGCGGCGGCGCGAGCGGCGACGGAGGATGTCGCCGCGCGTTCCTCGGCGCTGATCAACGCCGCCAGGTCGCGCACCTCGACACGCGCGGCGCAGGCCGTGGTGGCGGGGCTCCCGAATCCCACCTACCTGACGCTCGACCTGCCGGGCCAGCGCCTCTTCGTCACCACGGCCGGTGTGGGCCAGACCGCGGTGCGGCGCGCGAACCTGAACGGCAGCGCGCTCACCGCGCTGTCCGTGCCGGAGAACGCGTTCGGCGGGGTGGCGTGGTATGGCAGCAGCCTGGTCGGCGTGGACGGGGGGAACGACCCCGCCAGGGTGCCGGTGGCGCTCGCGCTCCACGCCGAGAACCCGGCGCACGGATCCGCGGCGATCGCGTTCGCCCTCCCGAGCGAGACCGACGTCCGGCTGACGATCGTGGATGCATCGGGACGCAACGTGGCGACCATTACCGAGGGCCGCCACGCGGCCGGCTGGCACCGCCTGCGGTGGCTGGGGGAGACCGGCGCCGGCTTGGCCGCTCCGGGCGTGTACCTGCTGCGGCTCGAGGCCGCGGGCCGGACGCTCACGCGACGAATCGCGTTCCTGCGTTGAGCGAACGGCCGGGCCCACGCGCGTCGCGCGGGCCCGGCCCTGTCGCCGGCGGGCGGTTCGAGACGCGCGGGCGGGTCGTCGACTACTCCCAGCGGCCGCCGAGCGCGAACACGTTCATGGGGTCGAGCGCGGTACGCAATCGCTTGCGAAGTTGCGTGATGGCGGGACTCATGGCGACCCCGGTGGGCGGCAGGCCCCGCGCCTCGACGAGCGCGAAGCCGCGCCCGGCCAGCTCGGCCACCAGCGCCGCGGCCTCGTCCATCGCCGGCCACAGGTGCAGCCGTCCGCATGCGGCGTGGAATAGCAATCGCTCCGCCACCGGGCGCCCGTGCAGGCACGCAATCGCATCCGGCGTGTTGGCCGCGGTCGTGAACGTGAGCCGCACGCCGGGCATCTCCTCCGCGTCGGCGAGCTGTTGCCATAGCGGCAGCACACTAGCGTCCTGCACCTTCACACGCGGCACCCCGAGCGAGTCGCGCGCGAACGTGGCGCAGTCCTCGACCCACGCCGCATCATTCTCGAATCCGGCCACCACCGCGTATGGAGCCTCCGACGCCAGCACCGGGTTCAACGCGGCGACCGCGCGCCCGATCACGGTGAGCGCCGCAGGTTCGCGCCGCGGCCAGTCACGCCAGCGCTCGGTATTGGCGAGATTGCCGGCGTCGGCGCCCCACAGCATCGCGACGCGCGCCGGGGGTTGCGGCAGGAGCTTCAAGCTCGCCTCGAGCAGCACGCCGAGCGCGCCGCGCGAGCCAACGAGCATGCGATGCACGGCGTGCCCGGCCACGTTCTTCACCACGCGGCCACCGGTCTTGGCGAGCACACCATCGCCGGTCACGAAGCGCGCGCCGAGGATGCGATCGCGCGGCGAACCGAACGCACGCCGCCGCGCACCGCTGGCATTGGCGGCCAGCACGCCACCGAGCGTGGCGCCCCACGCCTCGGCGCCCTCGAGCGGCAGCTCCTGTTGCTTCGCCGCCAGGACATCGCGCAGGTCGGCGATGGTGATGCCGCACTCTGCGGTCACCGTGAAATCTTCAGGGTCGTAGATGGTCACGCGCTTCATGGCGGTGAGATCCAGCGCCACGTCGTAGCGTTCTGGCGCCGGCTCGCGCGCCAGCGCCACGCCGCCACCCCACGGCACCAGCGAAAGCCTGTCGGCGACGCACTGCTTCACCGCACTGGCCACCTCGTTCGCATTCTCCGGCCGCCATGCCACGCGCGGCAATGTGCCGCTCATGGCGAATCGGGTCGCGTCGACAACTCGGGGCGCTGCAGCTGTGGCCATCGTCATGTCGTCATATCCAGGGACCCTCTGAGGTGGCGTTCGCTGCGAACCCGCGCATGGTCTCGAATGATTGCTGCTTCGCCTCGCCGCAGCCCGCGCCGCCGGGGAGGATCTTGCCGGGGTTCAAGCGCCGGTCGGGATCGAACGCGCCGCGTACCCGTTCCATGAGGGCGAGGTCGTCGGCAGTGAACAGCTCGGCCATCATCAGGCGCTTCTCGATGCCCACCCCGTGCTCGCCTGAGATCGTCCCGCCGTACTCGATGCACATGCGCAGGATCTTGTGCGACACCTCGAGCGCGTCGGCGTGCTGCTGCGGATCGCTGGCGTCGAACAGCACGTGTGGATGCAGGTTGCCATCGCCGGCGTGGAACACGTTGCCGGCTTGCAGGTTCTTCTCGGCCGCGAACGCGTAGACATTCGCGAGCGCTTCCGCCAGACGCGTGCGTGGCACGACGCCGTCCATGATGGTGAACCCGGACGCCGCGCGGCCATAGGCCCCGAATGCGGACTTGCGGCCCTTCCACAGCAGCGCCCGCTCGTCGGCGTCCTTGGCGATGCGCTCGCTCCTCGCGTGTTGTTCGCGCGCGATACTGGCGATGCGATCGGCCTGTGGCTGCAGCGTGACGACCGGGCCGTCGACTTCGATCAGCAGCACGGCAGCCGCGTCGGTGGGCAGCCCGATGTGCAGCCACTC